>JBIKPT010000146.1:0-7040 GCA_044357355.1 Chitinophagales bacterium | reverse complement strand
CATAACGCCAGGCACATCTTTCCAGATGGTTTGATTTTCTGCATCCAGCATATTTGCAAAAATAGCTGCTGTATAATCAGAACCTTCACGTCCTAACGTAGTCGTGCAGTTTTCAGCTGTACAGCCAATAAAACCTTGCGTTACGACTATACTTTCGGTTGCCATAGGTTTCACCACACTATTCATCAGCGATTGAGTTTGTTTCCAATCCACTACTGCTTCGCGATAGGTATCATCCGTTTTCATCACATCGCGCACATCCAGCCAGCTGTTTTTGACACCTGCTTCATTCAAATAAGCACTTAAAATGACAGAAGAAATTAATTCACCTTGTGAAACAATCTGATCGTACACATAATTATAGCTTTCCTTTCTGTCTTCTTCCAGTTGCCAGTCTACTTCTGCATAAATATTTTGTAGTTTGTCAAATACTTCATGCGTTTCATTGCCAAATAAATCCAGACAAATCTGGTGATGATTTTTCTTTACTACGTCAAACGCAGCTTTAGCATCTGAATTGTCAAAGTATGCTTTAATCACCACTTCCAGTGCGTTGGTTGTTTTTCCGGTTGCGGAAACCACCACCACTAAATCTTTCTCGCCATATTTTTGAATGATAGACGCTACATTTTTTACACCTGCCGCATCTTTCACCGATGCACCTCCGAATTTGTATACTTTCATTTTATGCTAAATTTTCTTTTTCTATTTTAACTGTTATCCAGGTTTTGTCAAATGTCACCGGATATTTTTTATAAAAATTAATGGCCTTTTCATTCCAGTCCAGTACATGCCAGCGCATCTGATTGATTCTTTCCTCTTTGGCAATGCTGATGAGTTCATCCAATAATTTTTTGCCGATGCCTTGTTTTCTGTAAGCTTCTTTCACCACTAAATCATCTAAATACAACATAGAGCCTTTCCAGGAAGAATAACCGTAATAAAACAGTGCTATACCTACGATACTATTGTCTGTTTCTGCCACTAAAACCTGAAATCTTGGATGTTTGGCAGTACCTTCCTCAATAAATTTTTTAAGCGAATTCGTTGGCTCATTCGGTTCATTTTCAAAAGCAGCTAATTCTTTGATTAACTCGTACACTTGTACTAAATCATTCGGTTCTGCTTTTCGTATCTCTATGTTTGTAATTTTCATTTTTCGGACTGCTAAAATAGTTAAATAGTTATTGCTTAATGGTCTATAGTTATTAAGGAATAATTAAAATGAGTGGTCAGTGGTCAGAATGGCTGGAAAGTTAAAACTTATAGATTGTCTGAATTACAAGCCGTCTGACCACTCTTTAGTAAAACTTAATTACCTATATTTGCACCACAAAACAACAATATGCGTATAATCACTTTTGATGAGTTTATTGCCATAAATCAGGAAAAACATCCGGAAGCGACCGGTGAGTTGTCAGGCTTACTGCGCGATATCGGTCTGGCGTCCAAAATTGTAAACAGAGATTTGAGCAAAGCAGGTCTGGTAGATGCCATTTTAGGAGATGCCAATGAGATAAACGTGCAAGGCGAAGAAGTGAAGAAACTCGATATTATTGCTAATGAAGTTTTGAAAAAATGTTTGCAGAACAGCGGTCAGTGTTGTGGTATTGCCAGTGAGGAAGAAGAAGATTTTGTAGCCTTTAAAAACAGAAAGAAAGCAAAATATGTGGTGTTGTTTGATCCCTTGGATGGTTCCAGTAATATTGATGTAATTGCACCGGTTGGCACTATATTTTCGGTGTTTGAGCGTGTTTCAAAAGTCGGCGAATTGTGTACGCTGGATGATTTTTTACAAACAGGAGAGCAGCAGGTAGCTGCAGGTTATGTGATATATGGTTCTTCTACAATGTTGGTGTATACAACTGGTGAAGGTGTGAATGGATTTACTTTAGATCCGACGATTGGCGAGTTTTGTTTGTCGCATCCTGATATTAAAACACCATCGAGTGCAAAAATGTATTCTGTGAATCAGGGAAATTATTATTCGTTTCCGGAAAACGTGAAAAAATTTGTGGATTATTGTCAGGATACTACCGATAAAAAGGCATTTTCGTTGCGTTATATTGGTTCTATGGTGGCCGATTTTCACCGTAATTTATTAAAAGGCGGTATTTTTATGTATCCGGCAACGAAAGATTCACCGAAAGGAAAATTGCGTTTGATGTATGAGTGCAATCCGATGGCATTTTTGCAGGAACAAGCCGGTGGAAAAGCAGTGAATGATACACAACGTATTTTATCAATTGTACCAACAAAATTGCATCAACGCACTGCGGTGTATATTGGTTCTAAGAAGATGGTGGATATGTTGAGTGAGAAATAATCATCTAAACCTTTTCGGTAAACTTTTTCTGAATGATTCAATATCCACTTTGATTTTTATTTCTTCATTCCAGTATTGAATAAAATCCTCAGCCTGCAGTTTTCGTTTTTGACGAACTAAATTTTCATAAGAATTTTTTGTCAGCATTTGCTCAAACCAAAGTCCATATTCAAATTCGCCGGTTTGCATTTCGTGTTCATTTTCTTTTAATTGCTGATGTGTTTCTTTTAGTAATATGTTCCAGCTTTTAGTTTGTTTTTTATCATTTAATTGCTGAAAGAAATGCAGTAAAATAAGTTCAATTTTAGTTGGATTGTCTTGCCGTATAGCTTTTATTTCTTTATCCAAAAAATTATAAGAATACAAGGCCGCATCTATTTCTTTCTCGTCCACATGCGCCAGCATTTGTAGAATCGTATAGTTGATTTTATTATAGGCATCAATATTGTTCCAGAATTCCTGAATTTTGTTCAAGCAGTAAAAGAAATGCTTATAATCTTTTGCACCCAAAAATATTTCGGCACAGTTTCCGTAGAATTTCCATTTGCTTGTGTTGTCAATTTCTTCGGTGGTTTCCACCCATTTTATAATTTCTTTAGCGATATTTTTGCCTTCATTAAATCTTCCGGAAACATTATAAAAAAAGGATTGCAGTGAAGCTAAACTCCATTCCACTTTGTATTTAATTTCCGCATCATTCTGAATGATTTCAAGATATGATTTCTGGACTTTTATCCAGTTGAGCACTTCATCAAAATTAAATAAATTGATTTCACTCATGCATAAATTGTGAATGGCAGATGGCAATTGATACGGATTGCTGGCGTTGATGGAAGGATTTTCTGTGTGTAATTCAATTAGCTTCTTGCTGTATAAGTTTTGCTGTTTCTTTTCGCCTGTATGATTGTAATAGAAAACCAGACTTTCCATTGCATAGATTTTAGCAATCGTGCAATTTGCATGTTTCAATAAGTTTTCAATTTCTTTCTTCAGGTTGTCATAAAAGAGTTTATCCTGTTTTGTTTTTATATAGCCGATTCTGTTTTTAGATTCCAGTAATTGCATTACTTTATGACGCGCTGTTTGTGTATCCAGAAAATTCTGAAAGGCATATGATTTTTCCAGCCATAATTTTTCTAAAGTATCTGCCGTATAACCATGTAGTCTGGTCGATACGATTATCTTATTTTGATATGAAAATAAAAGAATAAGAAATTCAAAACGTTCATAATCATAGGCCATTTTTTTTGCTTTATGTAATTCGCTGACGGCCTGTTCCCAAAGTGCTTTTTGTATCAGGACTTCAATATTTTGTATTTTTTCCAACAGTAAATTATCAATAGAATTTTCCGTTCTGTAATGTTTCAATACTTTTAAAATTAGCTGATACAAATAATATTTAGTTTCTGCAAAGTGCTTTTGTATATACGCATCTTTTAGCTGAAGCTTGATTTTCTTTTCGTCGTATTCTTTTGCCTTTTCGATGGCATCGTATAATTTTAAATACTTTTGTTCTTTTGCTTCATTCGTAAAATAAATTTTAAAATATCGCTTTTCCGATTTGTCTAAAGATTGGATTAATTCGTATAAATGGTCTTTTTTTGACATAAAACTTAATAATAAATAAGAACTAAGTTAGGTATTATTTGATAATTTCGTTTCGATAACCTATTCATGGACAGAAGCAAAGCATATATTTTCACAGCAATTTTAAGTATTCTAATAGTAGGTTATTTGTATGCAAGTCACAAAATGGTTATTCATAATAAATCAGGAATACTGATAAATCAAATTACCTTAGTTTCTGAGTTTTCAAACAGAAAATTATATAATATAGAAAACGGAGCTGAACTTAAATTTTCTTTGTTCACTCCATTTAATAAAGATGTGCGGATTAAAACACAAATTCCAGGGCATATCCATGCTGTGTCGTTTAAATTAAATGTATTTCTTTTAGGAGAGCAGTACAACCAGTTTATTATAACAGAAAATGGAACGCTCCGTCGGGGTCTGTCAGAATAGTGAGAAGACAGACCTTGTGAAAAAAACAATACCAATTATTAACAGCAGTATAAATATATAGTTGTTAAATTTTGCTACAGGAATCTTGCTTCTCAGCTTGTTGCCAAGCACTAAAGCGATGAGTAAAAACGGCAAACCTGTTAAATAATGGTAGAATACTTTTTTGGTTAGTAATCCGGAAGCATATTGACCGGCAAGTATAAAAAAATCGTTCGGTAAAAAATAGCCTTGTAAGGTACTGACAAATTGCATTTGCGACCAGCCGCTCAGTGTTCCGTAAATGGCAATTGGCGGACCGCCTGTATTAAAGGCACCACCAAGTATGCCGGCAATAAAACCGAATAAGTAAATTAAATCAGGATGTAGTTTTACTTGTTGACTTTCTTTTCTTATGAAAAGATTATAAACAGAAACGCCGATAATAATGCTGCCAAGTATAATTTTAGCGACTGCTTCATTACCATTTTTCAGAAAATAGATTCCAATAGGAATGCCACATACGGATGCAATTATTAATTTTCTGGCTGCTTTCCAGTTAATTTCTTTATAATGTTTCAGAAACAATAAAAAAGCTAATGTTGTACCATTTAAAGTCATTAATGGTGTAGCCGTTTTAATACCAATAATTGCTGCTAAAAATGGCATGGCAAATAAGGCATCACCAAAACCGAAAGTACCGTAGATTAAAGATCCACAGAAAATAATTACGGGTATGAGAATTTCATCAGGCATTATTAAAACATTCCATCTTTGTTTTTGGATTCTTTTTCGTAGAATTCATCAATATCCAACTCAAAACTATCAGCAGCAGCAGTTGCCAGTTCATCACATCGGTTATTTTCTTTATTAGTAGAATGTCCTTTCACCCAAACAAAAGAAATTTGTTGATATTCATACAACTTTAAAAACTTCTTCCATAAGTCGCGGTTTTTTTTCTTAGCAAAATCTGGCTTCATATTCCATTGAAATACCCAGCCTTTCTCAACAGATTCTACCACATATTTAGAATCTGAATAAATGGTAATTTTTAAATCTTGTTTTTTAAGTGCTTCTAATCCGGCGATAACAGCCATCAATTCCATTCGGTTATTGGTTGTTAAACGAAATCCTTTAGCCAGCTCTTTTCTGTGTCCGTTTGCCAGCAATACGACACCATAACCACCGGGACCCGGATTACCTCTTGCTGCACCATCTGTATAGATTTCAACCATTGTGGAATTATTGTTCGCGAATATAAGACTCTTAACCTTATTTTTGATAAGTGACTAAGAAAGAAAAAGCAGACTTTATTGTCAGGACATTAGATAAATTGTATCCGAATCCACCGATTCCGTTGGATCATAAAGATGCATATACCTTACTTATAGCAGTTTTGTTATCTGCACAGTGTACAGATGTACGTGTCAATCAGGTAACACCGGCATTGTTTAAACTGGCAGATAATCCAACTAAAATGGCAAAAGTTCCGGTAGAAAAAATAAAAGATATTATTCGTCCGTGCGGATTATCGCCTAAAAAATCGCAAGCCATTTCAGATTTGTCAAAAATTTTGATAGAAAAATACAATGGAAATGTTCCCAATACGTTTCATGAATTAGAAGAGTTGCCTGGTGTTGGACATAAAACGGCCAGTGTGGTGATGAGTCAGGCATTCGGAGTTCCGGCATTTCCAGTTGACACACATATTCACCGATTGGCTTATCGTTGGAATTTGAGTTCAGGAAAGAATGTAGAGCAGACAGAAAATGACTTAAAACGAATTTTTCAGGAAGAAATTTGGAACATATTGCATTTGCAAATAATATATTATGGCCGTGAATACTGTACTGCTAGAGCACATGATGTAAATAAATGCATTATTTGTTCAAAAATGGGTAGGAAAATGATGAATAAATAAATTTTTTTTGGTAACTTTATACTTTAATAACTAAAATTGACCCGATGAAGAGAATCATCTATAACTCATTACTTTTTTTAATTATGTTAATCCTGCCGGTTACGTTTGTAAAAGCAAATGATGCGGAAGGTAGCGGACATGATATTGGTCTTTCTTTAGGGCCAAATTTTGCACTCACAGATTTAGGTGGTGCAAATAAAATTGGTTCACCATTTATAAGAGATATTGATTTTAAAGCCACCCGTTATTGTATATCAGCATTTTACAGATATAACGTCAATAAATTTTTTGCAGTAAGAGCGAATTTAATGTATGGTATGCTAAAAGCAGATGACGCAAATACAGATGGAAAACCGCCAGGGGTAGATGGTCCGCCGGACGATAGTTGGTTCAGAGCACGAAGAAATTTAAATTTTGAAACACATATTTTTGAATTTCAGGCTTTAGCTGAGATTAATCTTAAAAAATATGTACATGATGAAGCAAGTGGTTCTAAAGATAGATGGGCTCCCTATATTGCAGGCGGTTTAGGTTTCTTTTATTTTAACCCATATACAAGATTAAATGGTGATAAAGTTAAGTTAAAGCCATTAGGAACAGAAGGTCAGAATATCGGATATAAAAAACCCTACAGTAATTTCCAGTTTGACTTAATGGCTTTAGTCGGAATAAAATATAATGTAACAGAAAGGTTTTCAATTGCAATAGAAGGCGTTTATCACCAAACTTTTACAGATTATTTGGATGATGTGAGTGGTAGCTACATAAATCCAAATGACATTTCTTCGCTTTCAG
>JBIKPT010000144.1:0-7068 GCA_044357355.1 Chitinophagales bacterium | reverse complement strand
TGTTATATACGGCTGCTGCATCCAGATTAAACTGTCTGGAAAAATACATAATATCAAAATTATGTGTCTGCATCTTTCCGCTTTCAACGGCAATACTTAAATGATTACACACTGCATTGTAGATATTCTTAATCAGTTCAACAGGCGGGAATTTCTGTTCAATTTTTTCCAGTAATTTATCTATATCCGGTTGATTATATAACAAAACAGCATAAGACAATTTTCCGTCGCGGCCTGCTCTTCCGGCTTCCTGATAATAAGCTTCCAGACTTTCCGGAACATCCATGTGAATTACAAATCGAACATCCGATTTATCTATTCCCATTCCAAATGCGTTGGTACAAACAATCACCTGTGTTTTATTTTTCACCCAGTTATCCTGCTTTTCACTTCGGTCCTTCAGCTTCAATCCTGCATGATAAAAATCTGCTGATACAGCATGTTGCTGCAAATATTCAGCAATATCTTTTGTTTTATTACGGTTGCGAACATAAACGATTCCACTTCCTTTCAGCTTTTTAATTATCTCAATTAATTTTGGATATTTTGCTTCTTCTCGTCTGACAACAAAACTTAAGTTTTCGCGAACAAATGATTTCTTAAAAACAGCATACTTTTTTAGTGCTAACTTTTCAATAATATCTTTTTGAACAGCCGGTGTGGCAGATGCTGTCAGCGCAAGTAATGGAACATCAGGATGATATTTTCTAATAGCTGCTATTTCGAGGTATGGCGGACGAAAATCACAACCCCACTGAGACACACAATGCGCTTCATCCACAGCAATCAAATTCACCTTCATCCGTTTGAAGCGCTCTATGAACAGCTCTGTTTTCAATCGTTCCGGTGAAACATACAAAAACTTATAATAGCCAAACTGACAATTATCCAGAATCACATCAATTTCATGATAGGATAAACCGGAAAAAATAGCCGCAGCTTTTATATTTTTATGCTTAAGTTGAAAAACCTGATCTTTCATCAGGGCAATTAACGGTGAAACTACAATACAAATTCCCTCATTCATTAATCCGGGAACCTGAAAACAAACAGACTTGCCGCCACCGGTAGGTAACAAGGCAAGCGTATCTTTTCCTTCCAGCACAGCCTGAATAATCTCCTCTTGCGGCGTTCTGAATTCATTGAATCCAAAATATTCTTTTAATATATGACCGGGTGTTATCACGCTAACTCAAAAATACGACATGAAAAGAGTAAAATAAGTATTTCGAATGATATTTATCAGGAGTGATTTAAAAAGGAATTTGTATTTTGGTTTATAATTTCAAAGTATGCAAATAGAAGCTAGTGAATTGATCCTGAATCCGGATGGCAGTATTTACCATTTAAATCTGTTACCTGAAGATATTGCAGACACTATATTTCTGGTCGGTGACCCGGATCGTGTGGAAGAAGTATCCCGCTATTTTGACAGGATTGAAATAAAAAAACAGAAACGAGAGTTCGTCACACATACCGGATATGTAGGCAATAAACGACTGACCTGTTTGTCAACCGGCATTGGCACGGATAACATCGATATTGTAATTACCGAGTTGGATGCACTGGTAAATATGGACTTAAAGACACGCACTGCTAAAACCGAATTAACCGGTTTAAATCTCATCAGGATAGGCACCTGCGGTTCACTGCAACATGATATACCGGTCGATAGTTTTTTAGCCAGTGAATATGGTGTTGGCTTAGATGGTCTGTTAGGTTTTTATAATTTCGAAGTTTCTGAAGAAGACAAACAGTTTCTGCAACCAATTATACCAATTGTAAGTAATTTAGGTGTGCATCCTGTTATTGTAAAAGGTTCAGATGCATTATTAAATACAGTGGCAAAAGATATACGAAAAGGAGTTACACTTACGAATTGTGGATTCTACGGACCTCAAGGCAGAACGGTACGTATCGCACCCAAAGATAAAAGATATATTGATGAACTCTCTGCCATCACATTGCCGGGAAACCGAAAACTAACCAACATGGAAATGGAAACATCCGCTATTTATGGAATGAGCAAACTTTTAGGTCATAATGCCTTATCCTTAAATGCCATCCTGGCCAACAGGGTTGACGGAACATTCAGTAAGGATCCGCATGGTGCTACGGATAAGCTCATACGATTTGTACTGGAAACTATCTGAATATAAAATACCACTTATAATTTCAGGATTTTTTTCACAAGAGTTTTATTACTTGTATTAACTTTTAAGATGTAATTACCGGAAGGTAAATTATTCAAGTCAAGAGGAATCATTCCGTTTACGTCTTGAAGTTTAAATCCTGAGATGATTACTCCAATTTGATTCATTATCGTGATAGTTATTTCATCATTTATTTTATTATTGAAGTATAAATCCATCCTGTCTGTTGCCGGATTTGGAAAGGCTATGAAATCAATTTCACTGGTATTCTTACAATCATTTCTGAGATACAAAACACTGGAATAAGAGTAACTACCATCAGTATCGACCATTTTCAATTTATAATAGCCATCTCTATTGTCCTGTATTAACTCAAAACTATAAGCGTTGTTTGTTGAATTGGTATTGCCTTTTGCAAACACTTTTCCAGCTGTCGCGTACGAATTTCCATTCTCACTTTTAAGTACCTCAAAATAATCGACATTAAACTCGGATGTTGTATTCCAGTCTAATGTTACTGCGCTGCAATTATTGATTTCACCTTTATAAGAAATTAATTCTAACGGCAAAACGTTATAGTTAAAAGTAGAGAATCCAGCAGACACATTCTGGAAATTTAATGCAGGCAGCGCTGCATCATCATTCACTGTATTTGTGAGATTGGTATTAATTGTAACCCACATGGAATAAAAAGTTGTATCCACATCACTGTCAATGATTCCGGGATTCTGATTTTGAAGTGTTGCGTCAGGCAATCCGTTTTTCGGCGTAAATGCTACTCTGTACGTTCCGGATGGCAATCCGTAAAAAGCATAGGAACCACCGGCTTTTGTCGTAAATCTTGCGATAACATTATTGCTGTCATCATAAAGAATAATATAAACGCTGTCTAAAAATATATTCTCGTCACTAAGGCCATTTCCGTTTGCATCTTCAAATACCCAGCCGCTGATTGAACCTGTTGCATCAGGACTGGTGCAAATAAAATTTGATAATTGATTTGAAAGGCAAGTAGCTGCTAATTGTGCTGCACAATAACCACTATTACAATCATATGAACTGATCATAGAGGCACCATCAACAAATGGAATAACTGAACCTGTACCAATTCCATTACCGGATTGAAAATATACTGCATCCACAAATCCTCTTGCTGCGGCAGCACCATGACTGTACAAAGCACCGTGATGTGTCATTGATGACGATGTGTACGCAGTATTTACGGTTGATGTGCCGATTTGAGTCGATACAGTTCTTGGATCAGCATTTGGGTAAGAACCACCATTTTGTGCTGCATATAAACTCCAGGAATCCGTTAAAGGATTATATACAACTCTAACACTACAATACCGGGTTGCATCTGTTGAAAGAACCATTCCTGTAACAATTTGCGTCCAACTTGAGTTTGTAATTCCACCTGTAAAGCTTACCAAACGGACAGTTGCATTAGTTGATAAACTTCCTTGTATAATAACTGCATATCCGTTGGCTGTTGTAAGATTTGAATTCGTTGCTGCGAGTACAAATGCGATAGCATATTGAGGTATTGAAGTAGTAAACCCTGTTGCAGACACTCTTGACTGCCTGAAATTAAATGCCCAGTTTAAAGTTTCTGTATTACTGGTAAGAATCGGATTTACACCAGAAAAGAATGGTTTTGTTACATAATCCTTCCCTGCTGCTGAAGTACTACCCAATTGTAATTCTGCTCCGGTAATCAATGCTCCCGTTCCGACTGTCGTTTCTGTTTCGGTCCAACCATTTCCTACGGTATTACCTACTGAACTGTTGAAATTATCAATCAATGTCCAGTTATAAGTTCCGGGTCCTGTAATATTTGCTGTAGCTGTTACACTATTTGAAATTGTAAAATCTGCATCCGATTGAATGTCTGTTCCGGATGCGGCACTATTATTAATAAAAGAATCACTTGCTAACGAGAAGACACTTGCAGCATTTTCAACTGCAATGGCACCGCCAGTTCCGGATGAATCTCTTCTAAACGTAGAGTTGAAAATAGACAATTCACCATAATATGCAAATACTGCGCCTCCTTTAGCTGAAGATGAAGTTTTGTTTTTATCAAAAATAGTATTTGTTACTGTCAGCTTAGGTCTGTTCAAATCAGAGTGACCACTGGCACCTATCAATGCAATAGCACCGCCATTGGTTGCACCAGCTGTAGTATTTCCGAAAAACAAAGCATTCGCAATGCTAACATCCGTTCTTGCTGCTGTTGTTAAACTTGTATTATCCGAAAAAATAAAAATAGCACCACCACCGTCATTTGGCGAACTGGCTCCTGATGTTTGACAATTATTATTTAAAAAATAAGTCCCGTCAACTGTAACGTGGCAATTATTTCCAATATGAAGTGCGCCGCCTCTGCCGGCTGTTCCTGTAGCTTTATTATTAGCAAATATACCACCGGTAAAATTAACGGTAGTAGGTGTACCGTTTGAAATTGTCCTGCCATTAATAAAAACAGCACCACCACCATTATTTTTTTGATTACAGACAAATTCACAGTCGTTAAAATTAACTGTTGTGAATACTGTTGGCGTGCTGGAGTTCGATTGAATATTTATTGCATTCGTTGAAGTATTGTACGTATTGTCAATAAATTTGCATCCGGAAAATGAAACAGTTGTGTTTGCTGAAGTTGAATTTATCAGGATGGCATCTAAAGCAGTTGCTCCGTAATTACAACCTTCAAAAACACAGTTTGTAAAATTTATATTTGCAGAATTATTTATTGAAATAGCCTGAGAATATCCTTTAAAATAAATATTGGATATAGTGATATTACTTGCACCTGAAAGATGAAGAAAAGAAAGGGCGTTACTGGTTCCAATAGCATCTAAAAAAGTCATACATCCGGATGTGGATCCAATTATCTGCAGTCCATTCAATGCTGCGCCAACTGTTGGTGAATAGTCCAGATCGTGTCCGTCACAATTATCTCTGTCCAGTGCCGGAATTGAATCATAATCATAGCGCTGAACATAGGCATCCGGCAAGATATAAATACTTTGATTAGAGGTTCCGTTTGCTTCGGCTACTTTTAAAGCATGTTCTATGGAAGCAAATGGATCAGATATCGTTCCGGCTGCTGCATTATCCTGAAATGCCCAACCGCATACTCCGGTATTTGGATAACGTATCGGATTCCAGGAACCAACATATATTTGTGCAATTGAATTGGAATAAAAAAACACCCAAAAAACAATGAAAAAAAAACGGCGCAAAATCTGTAAAAAATCACCCATAAAGCTATTTTTTGTTTATGAATATTTTTTTAACTGTGTTGAAGTTCGTGCCTGAAACAGAACATATATATATGGCATTCTCTAGTGTTCCCACACCAAATCTCCATTCATTGTTTCCCTGATCAAATACGCTCTTTTCTGTAAAAATATTCCATCCGAAAACATCATACAGACTTATTGTAACAGGAAGGCTTTCTGATGATTTATATTTTATAACTATTTCATTATTATCTGCGTTGTAAAAAATTGTATTAATTGAATGATCAACAGTGCATGTATTTTTTGCTGCAATTAATTTACTATTCGTTTTGGTACCGTCTTTATCCACCTGCACCAGTTGATAATAGTTGGCACTATTTCTGTTATAATCTCTGAATACATAACTTTGAAGAGTATTGCTATTACCTGCACCTTTTACCGTTCCAACAGGTTCGAATACCAAATCTTCATTAGCTCTTTCTATAATAAAATAATCGTTATTCGATTCTGATGCTGTTTGCCAAAATAATTCTGTGAAATTTTCCTGGCATCTGTAATCAAAATTCATTAGCTCAACCGGCAAAACACAACTAATATTTATAATGACAGAATCATAAGACAAGGTTGAGTTTGAACTGCACGATGTATTTGTAGAAGTCCATAAAAATACATTTTGTCCCGGTGATAAACCGTTTACAGTTGTCGTTGGATTTAATGCATCTGCAAAAGTTCCGGTTCCGCTTTTCAACGTCCACACTCCGCTACCCAAGATGGATGAAGCAGCTAATGTAGTCGTGTTTGCACATAATGACTGATCCGGGCCTGCGTTTACGGTAATAACACCGGTATTGGCAGAAACAACATAATCACAAGTTGATCCTGCTGCACCATCTATCATTATATAGTATGTTTCGCCAATCGTTAAACCTGTAGCTGACAAAGTGGTATTGCCGGTTTGCGAACCATCTGTAGTTGCACACGGCGATTTAAGTGACAGATTAGTTCCGTCAAATCCCAATATCGCCAGTTGAAGGCCACTCCCTGATCCACAATTTGAGATTGCAAAATTAAAAGAAGCTGTTGTTGCACTTGCAACAAATGAGAGCCAGGAATTATTTTCAATAGTACCACCAAAGATTCCACCATCATCAGTAGCAGGACAGTTTCCGCCGCCAATTAAATTCCAGGGTGTATCTTCACCATAGTAAGTAGAGGTGGTGCCGCAATAACCATTTAGGTTGCAAATCAAGGGTGCCTGCATCATAATGTCTGAAGCCGGTGGATTACCTGAACAGGTTGGTGGATTTTCACAGGCTACTGTTGCTGAAAAACCTGCATCAGTTCCGCTGGCATTAGATGAAAATCTTACTGTTACACAGGTACTTAATGTTGCAATTTTTAGCTGAGAAGAATACGTGGTTTGTGTATTATCATCCAGATAGGTAAGTATCGCGATTGGTGTACCGGTTGCTGTAACTCCATCATAAAATATCAAAGAGTCTCCCGGAACATCTATATCAAAGAAATTTGAACCTCCACTGAAAGAGAAACTCAAAGAGGAACCGCTGTTAGAACAAAATGTAGTAATAAGAGATGAATTGTTCGGATAGTTTGCCGCACCACCCGGATCGGTATAGGTTGCCGTTGCCGGACAAGAAACACAGGTA
>JBIKPT010000024.1:0-24146 GCA_044357355.1 Chitinophagales bacterium | reverse complement strand
TGCAGAACGAACTCAACATAGCACTTATACAAACTGATTTAATCTGGAAAGATAAAACAGCTAATCTTTCCAATATTGAAAAATTAATCTCCACCATTCATGAAGAGGTAGATATTATTGTATTACCGGAAATGTTTACCACTGCATTTTGTGTGGATGATGTACGTTTAGCAGAAGACATAAACGGTGAAACTAATAGCTGGATGCAACGGATGGCTAAAGAAAAGAATGCTGCGATTTGTGGCAGTATCTTATACAAAGAAGACAGTCATTACTACAACCGATTTTTGTTTGTGGAATCCAACGGAAAAATTCACTTCTATAACAAACACCATTTATTCAGTCTGGTAAATGAACATCAATATCTTACAAAAGGAAACGAAAAGCTGGTAATTAGCTTCAGAGACTGGAAGTTACAACCATTCATTTGTTATGATATTCGGTTTCCGGCCTGGTGCCAGAATGACGACAATGCTGATGTGCAAATTTATGTGGCCAACTGGCCGGCCAAACGGATTCATCACTGGAAGTTGCTCTTGCAGGCACGCGCTACAGAAAACCAATGCTATGTGGTGGGTGTCAACAGAATCGGAACCGATTTTTACGGCAATGCACATAATGGCCAAAGTGCGGTTATAGATTTTTCCGGAAAGGAAATTTGCCATTTTGCAGACAAAAATGGAATAGAAGTTGTTAAACTATCTAAAGAAAATCTGGAAAACCATAAAGAACGCTATCCTTTTTGGAAAGACCGGTGAATTAGCAAAAAGTCGTGAGTGATAAGTCGTGAGGAAAATTTATATTTGCACGTGGAAAATACGGTAACAGATATTGAATATAACGAAGCAGCCTGGAATGAAGTGCTGAGTGTCTTAGAACAACGTTTTGAGAAGAAACCGGATTTGCAAACCATTATATTTCTCGTAGGTCATCGGGAATTGGGAAAACATCAGGTAAAATTCACCAAAGAGCAAAAACAGGATTTGATTCATGTTGGCGTATGTACTTTGCTCAGTAAAGCTAATTATTATACGTTTCTGGATATTGATGAAGACGGCTGGCCTCATTTTGAATACAACAGAGACTTACCAAAGCTAAACAATGAACAACAGGAAAAATTATTAAAGAAAACAATTATTGAGTATTTTAAAGAACTTTAAATTTTTTATCTATGCAAAAAACAATGTTAACCTTCTTAATGGTCGCTTCAAGCATATTTGCTTTTGCCGGTGAAGGAAATAATTCAAAAACAATACAAGAAAAAATCAGTAAAAAAATGGACACCACTTATGTAGTAATCAACACCGAATTTGGCGATATTAAAATCCGTCTGTATGACGAAACGCCTTTACACAAAGCAAATTTTATTAAACTGGCAAAAGAAGGCTTTTTTAACGGCACTCTTTTTCATCGTGTCATAAAAACATTTATGATTCAAGGCGGTGATCCAAATTCTAAAAATGCACAACCAGGCCAGCCACTTGGTATGGGTGACGTTGGTTATCGAATTCCTGCAGAATTTGATTCAACGATTATTCACAAACGTGGTGCATTGGCTGCTGCTCGAGATGGCAATCCTCAAAAAGCATCTTCCGGTTGTCAGTTTTATATTGTGCAAGGCAAAAAAGCTACGGATGCTGAATTAGACCAGCTGACTAGTATGCGCGGCAATAAATGGACGGATGAACAAAAAGCAATTTATAAAGAAATTGGCGGAACACCGTTTTTAGATATGAATTATACTGTTTTTGGTGAAGTAGTGGAAGGAATGGATGTAGTGGATAAAATCACCGCAGAACCTGTGGATGGAAATGACCGACCAACAAAAGATGTAAAAATGACGGTTAAAGTAATTGAATAAATTTCATTTTAAAGATAAGTTAAGCCGTATCGCACAAACGATACGGCTTTTTTATTGGTATAATTTTGCTACTTTTAATTATGCAACCGGCTTATTTAAATTCCGCTTTAAAATTATTCGCATACTACAAAAAGCTAGGTGAAGATGCTATGGCACAAATTGATGATGAGAAATTATTTTTTCAGGTGAGTGAAGATGCCAATTCCATCGCAATAATTGTTCAACATTTAGCCGGCAACATGCTGTCGAGATGGAAAGATTTTTTGACTACAGATGGTGAAAAAGAGTGGCGCAACCGCGACGCAGAATTTGAAACGAACATCACCAACAAACAGGATTTACTGGCATATTGGAATAGCGGATGGCAATGTTTGTTTACGGCACTTGAGCCACTGACTTCAAGTGATTTAGATAAAATTATTTATATCAGAAATGAAGGTCATACCGTGTTGGAAGCCATCAACAGGCAATTGGCGCATTATCCGTATCACGTTGGTCAACTTGTTTTTTTGGCAAAGATGTTAGCTGCCGATAAGTGGGAAAGTTTATCGATTCCAAAAAATAAATCACAAGAGTATAATCAGGAAAAATTTTCAAAAGAAAAAGACAATTCATTTTTTACGGATAATGTATAATAATTTCGGCGTGCTTTTTGTATTATTATCAACAAAATTATTTTTATGAGAAACGCCAAATTATCAATCTCTTTCGGACTATTGCTGTTGATCATCATCTTATCGTCTTTTACAATTTCTGAAACAACAAAAGAAGACGAGAAATGGCGCAATGTACAGGTATTACCGCAAACACTTACGAGCGATGAAATGGATGCTGTTATGGATGCCTGGTCTGAATCTTTAGGCGTTTCCTGCGACCATTGCCATACAGATGGAAATCGCGCATCGGATGACAAAGAAGAAAAAATTATTGCCAGAAAAATGTTAACGATGACCAATGAAATTAACGAGAAATACTTTGGCAAAGATTCCGGAACGGTAAGCTGTATGACCTGCCACAACGGCAAAGCCCATCCGTAACGGCTAACTATTTTTCACCTGTTCCAGCAAGGCAATCTCATCAACGGTAATCGTATTATCTAAGTTGGCTGCCTTTTCCATCAGTGCAATAATTTTCTTTTTTTGCTTTTCATTTTGAGGCATTCGTATTACCAGTTTATTATTGATCGCCATCGATAAAAATCCTTGAATTTTATCTAAATCGTAATTCCATTTTCTGGCAAGCATTTGTGCAAACACCATTTCTTCTTCTTTAATTTTTCCATCTGAAGCTATCATCATCAATACGTTGTTCAATGCATAATCACGCACGTTAAATAACTCGTCGAGGTCATCAATATTTTTATCTACAGCGAAAGAATTATTATTCGTTTGTTTAAACTGATTGTATTCAACTGCACTCATCCAGTCGCTGATAATCCATTCATATTTCGTGCTGTTCAATTGTACATTACAATACGTACAGTTTATTTCAATGGTGTCTTTTACCGGTGCACCGCAATTCGGGCAACTGTGCGCATACAGCGAACCTTGTGGTTTTCCGGCACCGGTGTCGCGGCTCATAATTAATACTTCATCTTGTGAGAATATACTTTGTTCAAATTGCGGAGCACTGCTGTCAGTATTTTTAATTTTTTGAGAAGAACGTTTCAGTGCAACAACAATATTGTCTTTGCCATTTTCTTTATAAAAATCAAATGAAGTAACATGATTCAGATACAAGCGGTTGAATACATATGCCGGCTCGGATTTTAGTTGCTGTTCAATTTTCTCGTATAAAGCATCCGAAACAAAACGTCTGGTGATTTCAGGCTTTTTCAGCATCAGCGCCGTCATGATTTGCATGTAGCCATTGCTGGCTTTATCTTCCAATAACTGCAACGAAAAATCCTGTTTTTCGTCCATTTGTGCTCTGATTTTTTTAGAGAATTTCCCTTGTTTCTCATATTTAGCGTTGGAATTATAATAGTCATCCGGTTGTGTAATTTCCGCCAAAATCCAGTCATAATCTCCTAAATAGGTAATGGTAGAACAGTACGGACATTTGGCAGTTTCTCCGCCATCTGCAGGCAAATTACCACCACAATTCGGGCAATTGGTCGTGTGGTATAAATCTTTTTCTTTGACACCGGATTTCTTGATGAAAGACCAAAAATCGGTTGCCTGAATGGTTCCGCCATCATTCAGGCTGGAAAATTTCTTCGATTCAAAACCATCATACATAGAATACTGAATGCCAACATGTACAATATCATAAACACCATCTGTTTCCACGTCGTCAATAAAAATCTGTTGAATATTGATGCCGGAAATTTCATTCATCTGCTCTATTTGCTTCATCATGATGAACTGAGTATGGAAGCGCTGATACACACCATCTGAAATCCATTTACGCACATTTGATAAATCCTGAAACATCCATGCATTTTGAATTTCAGTAAAAGCAGTTCTGATTTTTTCTTTGAATTTAAAGGTATCAAAATCAGGATTTTTAGCAAGAAAATCTTGCGGTATTTTGTCTTGCTTGGTGCTTGCGTTAATACCTGCTGAAGGATGGTATCCCGGAATATTATTTAAACCACTAACAGCCTGATAACTTTTAGAAGCTTTATATACCACAAAAATTATAATTGCCAGCACGATAATATTAATCGGAAATGGCAACATAAAAATCAACCTAAGCAACCAGTAAATAAGATAAATAATAGCACCACCGTCGCCACCATCACCGCCACCGCCACCGGAATGACCGCCGCCACCGCCACCTGCTGCTGCAAAAACAGTAGCGGTTGAATTCAATAATATAAAGAAAAGCACAATTCGATTAGCGGTAAACTTAGTTTTCATGGTTGGTTTTGTATCATAAATATAATTAATTTAAAATTAGTTCCTGAATTTGCTTGTTGCAATGAATTAAACTGTTAACAAAAAACGCCAGGGCAATAATTTATCTTCTTCTGCATATTCAATACCTATTCTTGGTGTGGCCGTAATTTGTTGTTCAGAAACAGGATGCAATGATTGTTCCATCCAGATATTGTTTCCTGTCAACTCCATTCCGTAATGTGATCTGGTAATTCCTAATGCCTGACAAACCTTACCGGGTCCGTTGCATATGTTTTTATCCATTCTTGTTTTTTTACGTCTGCGCAGTATTTCATCAACACCTATTGTTGGATTGATGGACCGAATTAAAACAGCCTGTGCAATATCTTTGCTGCCTGTCACAATATTAAACAAATGATGCATGCCATAACAAAGGTAAACATATGCCAATCCGCCTGCCTCAAACATAATTTTGGTGCGTTCTGTTTTTCGTTTATTATAAGCGTGACTACCCTTTTCAATTTCACTGTAAGCTTCCGTTTCGGTAATAATTCCGCCTGTTCGAATGCCATTTATTTCAGTTACCACTAGCTTGCCTATTAAATCTTTTGCTAAAAAAACTACATCTTCCTGTTGGAAATATTTCTTACTGAGTTTCATCTTGAAAATTATTTTAACCACATAGTAACATAGATTTTATAAATATAGCATTACGATTTTGCAAGTCAATAAATTTGCAAAGAAAATCATAGAATGAAATCTTTGATTTCATATATTATCCTATTTATTGCTATTAATAAACTACGAACTAGCTTTCTTTTCTTTCTATGTTTCTATGTGGTTTATTTTATTATAGGCAATAACTTCCTAACTTTACAACATGCAACAAGGCAACCTTTACTTGATACCAACAGTATTAGCAGAAAACGCCACTCAAACAATTCCTGCGTATATCAAAGACATTATTATTGATACTGATTTTTATATTGTAGAAAATTTAAAAACAGCACGTCGGTTTATCAAATCTATTTATAAAGAAAAAAACATTGACGAATGTATTTTTCTGGAAATGGACAAACATAAAAATTATCAGTTCGATGATAATTTTCTGACAGAAATATTTAACGGAAAAAACATAGGCCTGATGAGTGAAGCAGGCGTTCCCTGCATTGCCGATCCGGGAAATAAAGTAGTAGAGATTGCCCATGAAATGGAAATTAAAGTAGTTCCACTGGTTGGACCCAGTTCTATTGTATTAGCTTTAATGGCCAGCGGATTTAATGGTCAGCAGTTTGCATTTAATGGCTATCTGCCTATTGATTCGGCTGAAAGAAAAAACAAACTATTGCAAATGGAAACAGCCGGAAAAAAAGGAACTACTCAGCTATTTATGGATACACCTTATCGAAACCAACGTTTACTTGAAGAAATCATTCAGTTTTGTAAATTCGATACGATGTTATGTATTGCGTGTAATATTACTGCAAAAGATGAATACATCAAAACCTTGCCGCTGGCGGAATGGAAAAAACGGAAACCAGATTTGAATAAAAAACCCGCTATCTTTATACTCGGAAAATAGAACACAGGTAGTATTGATTTAATAAGTTATTATGATTTTAATAGACGACGTTTTAATAAGTGATGATGTAGTGAAAAAACAATTTGTTTGCAACATCAAAAAATGCAAAGGAATTTGTTGTGTGGAAGGCGACAGCGGCGCACCGGTAGAAAAATCAGAAACGAAAATTCTGAAAAAAATTTATCCGAAAATAAAAAAATATTTACTACCTGAAGGCATTAAAGCTATTGAAGAACAAGGCACTTTTGTGGACGAACAGGATGATGAATATACATCTTATGCAACGCCATTGATAGATGGCGGTGCGTGTGCTTATGTTAATTATGAAAAAGACGGCACGATTTCCTGCGGCATAGAAAAAGCCTGGAAAGATGGTGTGACCGATTTTCAGAAACCAATCAGTTGTCATTTATATCCGATACGGTTGAAGCCTATGGATACCGTAACCGCCATGAATTACGACGTCTGGGACATCTGCAGCGATGCCTGCAAGCTCGGAAAGAATTTAAAGGTGCCTGTTTATGTGTTTCTGAAGGATGCATTAATCCGCAAGTTCGGAGAAGAATTCTACGAAACCTTAGACCATGCCGCACATCAGCAATGATTTATTTCATCCTACCTAAAGCGCTGAGTCCAACTAACATAGCAAGCACACCAAACACTATAAAAACCAAAGAGATGATAGCCAGTATTCCGTAGAAACGAAATACGGAACGCAATCTTTTTAATCCTGATTCGAGCGCTAGTGTATCATTACTTGACAATGCAGCATTTATATTGTTGGAAAATTGCAACATTCTGATGCCAGGATAGAGCATGATTAATCCGATGACAGCATAATAAACCGCCATAAAAACTCCTACAGATCCGGAATATAAATTTGGCATAGTCTGCCCTGTTGCTGCTGCTTGCATGCCTGACATTGCACTCATAAATTTCCCGAAAAACAGCCCGATAATAACGATGATTGCAGAGAATACAATACTGATAATCGCCAAAAATTTTGACCATTTTGCGGTTTGTTTTAAAAAATCTTTTGAGGAAGAGTTTAATTGTAAATCACTTCCAGATGCCAGACCACTGTCTAAAATTTCCTGATTCTCCATGTGTTGAATTTATAGTTTTAAAAATAAAATTAAAGTGTTCCCAATGCAATCTTCACCATATCATTAAAAGAGCTTTGTCGTTCTTCGGCAGAAGTAGCCTCCTGTGTCACCAAACTATCGCTAATAGTAAATATGGCAAGCGCATTTGCTCGATACTTTGCAGCTATCGTATACAGCGCTGCAGTTTCCATCTCGACACACAATACTCCGTATTCTGCCCATTTTTTAAAGGAATCTGGATCGTCATCATAAAACTCATCAGAAGATAAGATGTTTCCTGTTTTTACGGAAATGTTTAATTCTTTTGCTACCTGATAAGCTTTCATCAGCAATTCAAAATTAGCCGTTGGTGCAAAATCCGCTCCGTGAAATTTATTCCAGTTTACGGCAGAATTAGTACTGGCAGCGAGTGCCATTACGATATCTTTTACTTTTACAGACTCCTGAAAAGAACCTGCTGTACCAATTCTGATTAAATTTTTTACCTCATATTCTCTAATGAGTTCATTTACATAAATCGAAATAGAAGGAATGCCCATACCAGTTCCCTGCACGGAAACCCTTTTGCCATTGTAATACCCTGTGTAACCCAACATTCCACGTACTTCATTATAACAGACAACATCTTGTAAAAAAGTTTCTGCAACATGTTTGGCTCTCAGCGGATCGCCGGGTAATAAAATCGTTTCTGCAATGTCTCCTTTTTTTGCTGCTATGTGTATACTCATTAATTTGTTATTTAATAGGTTTGTGATGTTCCGCTTTGTCCTGTAACAATTTGAATACCATTGCTGGTGCCAATTCTGGTAACGCCTGAATCTATATATTTTTTGGCGGTTTCGTAATCGCGGATACCACCACTTGCTTTTATTTGTATTTTATTTTGAGTAACTGATTTCATTAATTCAATATCTTCTAATATTGCACCACCCGTTCCGAATCCGGTAGAAGTTTTAACAAAATCAGCTCCCGCATTCACCACCAGTAATGTAGCCGTTTCCTTTTCATCATCCGTTAAATAACAGGTTTCAATAATTACTTTTAATACCTTGTTGCCGATTGCCTGTTTTATTTGTCTGATTTCATCCTCCACCAATTCACATTTCCGGTCTTTTAAAAATCCGATATTGATAACCATGTCTATTTCATCCGCACCATTTCTAACGGCTTCTGCAGCTTCATTAATTTTAGAGAAAGTATGCATGGCACCTAAAGGAAAACCAACGACACAGGCAATTTTAACATCACTATTACTTAATTCCTGTTTACACAAACCCACATAACAACTATTTACGCAAACCGCATAGAATTTATACTTTTTTGCTTCTTTACAAAATTGTAAAATTTCAGCTTCGGTTGTTGTTGCTTTCAATAAAGTATGATCGATATATTGCGCGATTTTCATTTAAAGGTTTATTAAAGTTTAAACTTAAACAAAAAAATTAAAAAATCTATTATCTGTTATAGGATAACTCATAACAAATGTTCAAAACAAAATAGTAATTTTACACTATGACAGATATTTTAGTAATTGGTTCAGGCATAGCCGGTTTAAGTTTTGCCTTAAAAACCGCACAGCAGTTTCCGGATAAAAAAATAGTGGTATTAACCAAAGCAAGTGAAGATGAAAGCAATACCAAATATGCTCAAGGCGGCATTGCCGTAGTAACGGATTTTGACAAAGATACATTTGACAAACATATTGAAGATACGCTGATTGCCGGAGACGGTTTATGCAATAAGGATATTGTAGATATTGTAATTCGTGAAGGAAGACAAAGGGTAGACGAGTTGATTAATTGGGGAACTAATTTTGACAAAGCTGAGGACGGTGATTATAAACTTGGAAAAGAAGGTGGTCATTCAGAATCTCGCGTTTTACATTACAAAGATATTACCGGCTGGGAAATTGAAAGAGCTTTATTGGAGCGTGTACATCAAACAAGAAACATAGAAATATCTCAACATCATTTTGTCATTGATTTGCTTACACAGCATCATCTCGGAAAAATCATAACGCGTGTAACTACTAACATCCAGTGTTATGGTGCTTATGTACTGAATAGAAAAACTAATCAGATTGAAAAGATAGAAAGCAAAGTGGTAGTGCTGGCATCCGGTGGTTTTGGGCAGATTTATCGTGCTACCACCAATCCGAATATAGCTACCGGTGACGGAATCGCTATGGTCTATCGCGCAAAAGGGCGTGTAGCCAATTTAGAGTTTATGCAATTTCATCCAACGGCTTTGTACGAACCCGGCGTCAGTCCTAACTTTTTAATCACGGAAGCAGTGCGTGGTGATGGTGCCATATTGCGCACCAAAAACGGAAACGATTTAATGGCAACTTACGATAAACGCGGCTCTTTGGCACCACGTGATATTGTTGCACGAGCGATAGACAATGAAATGAAAAAAAGCGGAGAAGAACATATGTATTTGGATTGCCGCCACATGGATAAAGAAAATTTTCTGCATCATTTTCCTAATATTTATGAAAAATGCAAATCCATCGGTATCGATGTTTTTAAAGATATGATTCCTGTTGTACCGGCAGCGCATTATGCCTGTGGTGGTATAAACGTAGATGCATCCGGAAGAACTTCTATTAAAAATTTATATGCCTGCGGTGAATGCAGCAACACCGGATTACACGGAGCCAATCGTTTGGCCAGTAACTCATTACTGGAAGCGGTAGTTTTTGCACATAGAATATTTCTGGATGTTTGTGAACAACTGCCTGGTATAGAATTCTCCAATGAATCATTTCCTGAATGGAATGCAGATGGAACCACAGACCCGAAAGAGATGGTTATCATTACTCAAAGCATTAAAGAGCTAAAAGACATCATGAGTAATTATGTGGGTATAGTACGTAATAATGGCCGATTAAAACGAGCACAGGAACGTTTGTATTTGTTATTTAAAGAAACAGAAGAATTATACGAAACCACGACCATCTCACCACAACTTTTGGAATTGCGGAACATGATTACAATAGGTTATTTAATTACACGCAGTGCGATGTTACGTAAAGAAAGCCGTGGGCTTCATTATACGACAGATTATCCGAATCATGCAAAAGATGCGGAAGAAACGATGCTGTAGTGCTACTTATTTTGCCGTTTTAGTAGCAAACCACTCGACTACTTTTTTAGAAATAACACCTGTTTTCTCTTTTGCAGAAAGAAGTAAATCATGTTTTTATGAAAAAGAGTGACCTGGTTTATTTCTTCTCACACCGATAGTTTCATTAATTCCTACAAAAGACAATTTATCTGTATAATCATAATCAATAATATTGTCTGTGAGATTTTTTCCTATATCCAATGCATCGCTGATCAGGTTTGATTTTTCTGAGTAATTAGTGCAATACAGAGACAGGTCCGCTTTGCTCATTTCATTCACCAGTTCTATTTTCTTATTTTTAAGACATGCTTTTCTGATGCTGTCAGAAAGAATTTTTGGAACCGGTAAATAAAATACGGTTATCCGTTTATTATTTTTTTCAGTGCATTTACTGTAGATACGGTGTATGATTTTTTTTGTTTTCCCGTTAATATAAAAAACATTTTTTCCATTATTGATAATGTAGATTTTAGAACACGTTGAATTATTTTTATTAAAAGCTTCACTTTTGTAATTGTCTGAATTTAATGGCTGTACCCATTTTTTATATATCGCATTCAAATCATGAAAGGTGCAAGGCTCTGATGGTAAATAAACTTTTAATTTCAGCTCTTCTGATGCTATTCCAAAGAAGTTTTGATCTTCTCGCTGATTAGGTTTATAACGCGCTGACGGTGTTATTTCTTTTCCAAATTCTTTTATTTGATTGGTCGTTTTTTGAAAAGCATCCTTAAATGATATACCAGCAGGATTTACTTCAAATATTTTAGTCAGTGCATACGTAAATGCACCGCGCTTCTTACCATTTTCATCCCGCATTTACGGAGCTTCCTGTTTATCATTGGTAGCCAACAAGAAAATAAATTTTGACCCTTCTCTTTGAGATGGCGGATTATAAGACGTGTCTGCTTTAGTAAACCCGTACGGCAACACATTTCGTGTCATTTCCTGATATTTTTTCAAAGTCAAACCTCTGTTTTGTACAACTTCTAAAGGCTTTGCATCTGTAAAATAATCTTCATTTAATGCCGCATGAATTGGCAATAATTCGTAATCATCGGCATCTTTCTCCTCAATTGTTATTGGCTGTACCCAATCATCATCATCTACCGTGTCAATTTTAATCGAATCCGTCAAGACTGGAACACCGTTAATAGTGTTACCGTTGCGAAAAGAAAGAATAGTTTTTCATAAGTTTGCTTTTTGTTATAAGAAAGATAATACTTTCTTTTGCATAATAAAATATAAAAAAGCAGTTCTTATCCCGTATTCTTATGATTACGCCATTTAACTGTAGTAGTTTTAAAAAAATACTACTTCAACAATGCCAGTGTTCCTTTCAAATAAAATGGCTCATCGTTAAACCTGACACCTGATGCGATATAGGTGTAATTATCAACCTGACAAGGTTCTCCTTTATAAGTTCCGTTCCAGCTATTAGTTAAATCATTTGTTTCAAAGACAAGTTCGCCCCAACGGTTGAAAATTTTTAAGGTATAGGTTTTAATGCTTTTATTCATCATATTGAATAAATCATTATAACCATCGTTGTTTGGTGAGAATGCTGTAGGTATAAATATATCGCAATTGGTAGATACAAAAACAGAGTCTTTTGCCAGGCAACCATTATTATATACATCAACCCTGATTGGAGTCGTTAGACCGTTAATGGATATGGAATCAACATTCACTTCACCAGTGCTCCAGAATATCGAATCTGATGCTTGATTAATCCCAATCATCTTCAATTCACCCGGACACATAATGATGCTGTCTGCTCCTAAATTTACTCTTGGCAAAGGCAATACCATAAAATTATAGTTTACTGAATCTGCGCCACAACGGTGATTCGCTAACAGTTTTATAGTATTTGCACCAGCTATTGTATGAGTATAGTTTGCTAAGTTAGCGGTTTGTAGATTACTATTATTCAAGCTCCAGGTAAAGGTTGTATTACCTCCACCGGTTGATAGATTTGTATATTGCATAGTTTTACCGAAGCAAATATCATCCGGCACCGGATTCACCCGAAACAATATGCTGTCGTCCATGGAAACGGTCTTTGTTAATGTATCTCTGCATCCTGTATTTCCGGTTACAAATAATTGAATCGTTTTGGGTCCAAATACACTATAATTATGAAGTGGATTTATTACACCATTTATAGATTGTCCGTCGCCAAAATTCCAGTTAAAAGTGGAGATACTTCCATAGCTAACAGTAGATGTATTATTAAAAGTAACAGGTTTACTATAACATAAAAAATCGTTTAAAAAGTTCAGCGTAAATTTAGGTGCATGCACATTCACCGTATCTTCCGCTATACAACCATCCAGATACGCTTTAATTTTTAGCGGATTAATGCTTCCATCATTAGTTATTGTTGCTGCAGTTGAGCCATTCACCCATCTGATAGAATCATACAAAGAAGGATTAACGGAAAATAGGGTACGTTGATTTTTACACAATACAGTATCTCTGCCTAAGGATACACTTGGCCTAGGACGAATCTGAATATTATTGATTATAGAATCTGCAGCACATCTGTTAGAAACCACAAGCTTTACAGGAAAATTTCCGGTGCCAGAAAAAGTGTAAGTTGCATTTCTGGTCAAAAGATTGTTTGTCTCTATCGACCATTTGTATTGATTGCCGACACCACCTGTTGTTTGGTTTACAAAATCTACTGCTTTTCGCTGACACGTAATCAATTCTGCTGTTGTAAAATTTACATTCAATGCAGAATCCATAACGACTGTTTTGCGAATGGTGTCTTTACAACCAATATCAGATGTAGCAATCAACTGAATCGTATAATTTCCAAAAGGAGAAAATGAATGTGAAGGACTCTGAATATTATTATCCGAATTACCATCTCCGTAATTCCAGTCAAATCGAGTCAATGTGCCTGTATTTACGGATGATGTATTATTGAAGGTAACAGGCTTGTTTAAACACAAATATGTATTAGAAAAATTAGGTGAAATAGTTTGCTTTCTTACCAGCACGGTGTCTTTCCCAACACAGCCGTTTTTATAAACAGTAATATTTAAAGGCGATCTGTTACCATCTATGGAAATGGAATTCGTATTTTCATTTGTATTCCATCTAACAGAATCAAATGCTCCTGCAACTGTAAGTGCTTTTACAGACTTATTACAAACAGTTACGTCACTGCCAAGATTTACAACAGGATTAGAATTTATGTTTACTGTTGAATTCAGTGTGTCTTTACCACATCGGTTGGTAGCAATTAATTTGAGCGGATATAAACCACCTGATGGAAATGAAGAAGTCGCAGTATTTCCATTCACCGGCGCACCATTATTGATTATCCATTGAAAAGCAGTTGGATTTCCTCCTGTAGAAGTATTCGTAAAAGTCACCGGTAATTTTTCACATAGACTGACAGGTGCTGTGGTATAGCTTATTTTTACCGTATCGTCCATCTTAATCTTTTTAGTGATTGTATCACTACAACCTAATGCTGTTGTTACGATATGTCTTACAGGAAAAGAATCAGAAAATACTGAATAAGTATGTATTGTATTTCTGAGTGTATCACTAAATCCATCTCCAAAATCCCAATTATACTTAGTAATGGTCCCTGAAGAAACGGTGGATGCATCAATGAAAGTAGCACTGTTTTTATAACACAAATAATTTACTGTAAATCCGGCCCTAGGTTTTGGATTTACGGTTACTGTTTTGGTTGCCTTACCAATGCAGCCTCTAGATGTGGTGGCTGTAAGTTGTATCGTATACGTTCCACTATTTGTAAATAGCTTAGTTGGATTTTTAATATAAACCGTATCGCCGGCCGACAAGACCCATTGCCATTTATTTACGTCATTATAAGCAGATGTGGACGAATCGGTGAACTGAATTAATTCATTCTGACATCTTGGTGTATAGCCAAAATTGGCTTTCAATCCAGGATAATAAAACACTTTAATTCTGGTTGTATCAGAACACGGTTTTCCTTTATTAATAATAAGTGTTACATAATAAGTTCCAGTATCAGAATAAGTATAGGTAGGATTTTTTATAATTGCTGTGTCATTGGTTACAGCTGGGTCACCAAAATCCCAAAAATAAGATAATGCAGATTGTGAAACATTATTATTAAATCGAACAACAACACCTTCACAATTACTAAAAGTAGAATCGTTAACTTGCAATGCAGCACCTGCAGTATTATCTGTAATAACGACAGGAACAGCAGATGAAATACTACAGTTTGTTACATTAAACTGAAAATCTCTTATGCTGGTACTTAAAACCACCCCATTCCTTATTTCCTGCACACAAATACCAACAACAAAAAGGCCTTGTAATTTAGCAACAGTAGTCAGCAAACCGGTAACAGGATTGATATTTATCGTCGAAGTGTTACCTAATGGTTTTTGAGAGCTAAAAAACGGACTTGAATAAAACACACTGTCATAGGGTGGCCTTGGCGCAGAAACGATATTACAAGTGCCGCAAATAATCGGTTCAAATGCATCCAAACCCTGTAATGGAGCGCATAAACTATATACCAACTGATCTCCATCCGCATCCGTGGCAGACATATCAAACTCCAGTTTAGAATCTGCACAAACAAATAAGGGAGGCTGATTAATAAACACGGGTGAAGAATTACACAAACTGGTATTGGGAATATTAACGGTGTAGGTACTTCCCTGATCTGTAAGTAAATTTGCAACCGCATTATTTCTGCAACAACGCTGGTAGACCAGTTTATATCCGTTAGCACTGGCAGGAAGTGTTATTGTCTTTTTGTAAACTCCTTTCTCAATTCGTACATCTGTTGGTCTGTTGGTGATACATGGGTTATTATCTATTGGCAGAATACTACCTGTTCCATTCTGGAGATTGATATCTTCAGTTCTAAGAAAGGAGTTATTTAAAGAGTTAAAAATAGTAATTCTCGCCGTTGGATCCAGTTCTGCCTGACCGTAAAAATCATCTCTGAATATGGTTAATGTAATTTCGTATTGATTTCCACCTAAACAACGGTACGACATCTCTCCACCAACTAAGTGTGTAGCTAAACTACATTTAGTAAGTATCAGAAAAAATAAACCGCTTATGATTTTGCTCTTCATTAAACAAAAATAATCAAATTTAGTGCTAACAGAAACTATTTAACCGTTTCTATGGCATATTGTTGTATAAATTCATACATGAACTAAAAAAAATAACAACTTACTTCTTAAGACTCTTTACTTTTTCCTATCTTTGTCAAACTTTCCCAAAATGCCAAAGGATATTTCGATTAAATCCGTACTAATTATAGGTAGCGGACCTATTATCATAGGACAAGCTTGCGAATTTGACTATTCAGGCTCACAAGCAGCTCGTTCACTAAGAGAAGAAGGTATTGAAGTTTCTCTTATCAACTCCAATCCGGCCACAATTATGACGGATGAGGTCACTGCCGACCACATTTATTTGAAACCATTAACCATAGATTCTATTCGTGATATCTTGGAAGAACGTCAAATTGATGCAGTTTTGCCAACTATGGGCGGACAAACTGCACTTAATCTTTGCAAGGAAGCTGCAGAAATAGGGCTTTGGTCAACATATAATGTGCGCATCATTGGTGTAGACTTACAAGTTATTGAAACAACAGAAAACAGGGAAGAATTCAGAAAATTTTGTGTGGATTTAGGCTTAGGCGTGGCACCGTCTTTTGTTGCCAATTCCATGTTAGAAGGAAAAGAAGCCGCACAAAAAATCGGGTTTCCATTAGTAATTCGTCCTTCTTATACGCTTGGTGGTTCCGGTGGTGGTTTTTGCCACAAAGCAGAAGATTTTGAAGCCATGCTCGCTTATGGTTTGAAATGTTCCCCTATACATGAAGTATTGGTAGAAAAAGCTGTTCTTGGCTGGAAAGAATTTGAATTAGAATTATTGCGCGACTTAAACGATAGCGTAGTCATTATATGTACCGTTGAAAATCTCGATCCAATGGGTGTTCATACGGGTGATTCCATTACAGTTGCGCCAGCAATGACCTTACCGGATCCTGTTTTTCAGGAAATGAGAAATCAGGCACAATTGATGATGCGGGCTTTAGGAAATTTTGCCGGTGGTTGTAATGTGCAATTTTCCGTAAATCCGGAAACCGAAGAAATTATCGTCATTGAAATCAATCCGCGCGTATCGCGTTCATCTGCTCTCGCATCTAAAGCAACAGGCTATCCAATTGCAAAAATTGCAGCCAAACTCGCATTAGGTTATAATCTGGATGAATTAAATAATCAAATCACCAAAACCACTTCTGCATTTTTTGAACCTGCTTTAGACTATGTGATTGTAAAAATTCCGCGCTGGAATTTCGATAAATTTTATGGCTGCGACTCTACTTTAGGTTTGCAAATGAAATCGGTTGGTGAAGTAATGGGTATTGGCAGAAACTTTGCAGAAGCACTGCAAAAAGCTTGTCAATCCCTAGAAAATAACAAGATTGGTTTAGGTGCTGATGGAAAAGGTTTATCAAAAACAGAAGAAATTTTAGACAGCTTGCAGCATCCAAGCTGGGACAGGATATTCAAAATTAAAGACGCCATTTCGTTGGGTGTTCCTTTACATTCTATCCAAAAACTGACAGGAATTGACAACTGGTTTTTGATGCAAATTCAGGAACTCGTAAAACTGGAAAAAGAAATTCAAAAATATACTATCAACAATATTTCCAAAGAACTTTTATTAAAAGCAAAGAAGAAAGGTTATTCTGATGCACAACTTGCATTCTTATTAGGAAGAATAACGGAAGAAGAAGTGTATGAAAAGCGTAAATCTCTCGGCATCAAACGTACTTATAAAATGGTTGATACCTGTGCCGCAGAGTTTGAAGCAAAAACACCTTATTATTACTCTTCATTTGATATTGAAAATGAAAGTATTGTTTCTGATAAAAAGAAAATTGTTGTGTTAGGATCCGGACCAAACCGCATCGGACAAGGCATTGAATTTGATTATTGCTGTGTGCATGGGTTGCTCGCCATAAAAGAAGTGGGCTACGAAGCTATTATGCTGAATTGCAATCCGGAAACTGTTTCAACAGACTTCGATATTGCTGATAAATTATATTTCGAACCGGTGTTTTGGGAACATCTTTGGGAATTAATTGAACATGAAAAACCGGAAGGCGTAATTGTGCAATTAGGTGGTCAAACAGCCTTGAAATTATCTAAAAAATTACACGAAAAAGGAATAAAAATAATCGGCTCTTCGTTCGATAGCATGGATATTGCGGAAGATCGCGGACGTTTTTCTGATTTATTAAAAGAACTCGATATTCCATATCCTGATTACGGAACAGCCATTGATGCAGATGAAGCACTGGCTGTTGCAAACAGAGTTGGTTATCCTGTGCTGGTGCGACCAAGTTATGTGTTGGGTGGACAACGCATGCGTATCGTCATTAACGATGCCGAATGCGAAACAGCTGTTATTAATTTATTGAAAGATATTCCTGATAATGTAATCCTGATTGACCACTTTTTAGACCGCGCAAAAGAAGCAGAAATTGATGCGATTTACGATGGTGAGCAAGTACAAATCATGGGCGTAATGGAACACATCGAACCCGCCGGAATTCATAGTGGTGACAGTAACTCTGTGTTGCCGCCATTTAGTTTAGGTGCGATCATCATCGAAACCATGAAACATTATGCGGAAAAACTTTGCAAAGCATTGGAAATTCGAGGTTTGATAAATATTCAGTTTGCCATCAAAGGCGATAAAGTATATGTGATAGAAGCCAATCCGCGTGCATCGAGAACCACGCCGTTTATTTGTAAAGCATATGGAATTCCATACTTAAATGTGGCAACTAAAGTGATGCTCGGTACACATAAATTAAAAGACTTTACCTTCAAAGAGAAGCTCACCGGTTACGCCATTAAAGAACCTGTTTTCTCGTTTGATAAATTTCCGAATGTCAATAAAGAACTCGGACCAGAAATGAAATCTACCGGTGAAGCCATTTACTTTATCAAAGATTTATTCGATCCTTATTTCAGACAATTGTATAAGGATAAGAGTATGTTCCTGAGTAGGTAAAATGCAGAATAATAGCAATTCTTAAATTCCAAAATTTAACTTCTTAGTTGTCGTTTTAAGAGTTTTATTGATTTCCTTTCTTCTTTTCTTGCCATTCTTTTTAATCTTTAAAATTCTTAGCAATGAAGATTATTCAGCCGATACAATTATACCAGCTTCATTTATTTGTCTCTTATTTGGATATATCTCACTAATCATCATTAATAAATTAGTTCGAGAGTCATTTATAATAAAGTTTCACAAAGACAAATTAACCATTTTTTTCATTTTTCAATTTAGAAATATAGAATTCAATTACTCAGAAATCAAAGGCTATAGCAATTCCACAACTCATTCTAAAATTAAAACTTATCCAACTATTATCTTGTACCTTAAAGATAGTTCTGTTTTAGATTTTATAAGTTTCAATTATTTTGACTATAGAAAGTTAGAAAAATATATAAAGGACAATTTTACATTTTTAGGAAATGAACCGGAGAATCCAAAACTATTTATTGGAAGAAAATACTTTTATAAATAAAAAGAGATGCCTTTCGACATCTCTTTTTCGTAGTAATTCAAAGAATATTAATCAATATTTACAAATACTTCTTATCTTTAGTATATGTTAACCGCTGTTCAAAAACAACAAATTATGCAAACTTTAGCTCCGTACCAACCGGAAAAGGTAAGCGTATTTGGTTCGTATGCACGTGGTGAACAGACCACAAAAAGCGATTTGGATTTATTAGTGAAATTCAATTCTAAAATCAGTTTTCTGCAATTAGTCATGTTAGAACAATCGTTAACTGATTTATTGCATATTCCTACAGAGCTAATCACAGTAAACGCACTTAAAAACCCAAAACTAAAAAAATATATCTTGCAAGATTTAGTGGATTTATAGTATGAAAAAAGATGATTCCATTTATTTAGAACATATTCTTCAGGCTATTCATAAAATTGAAGATTACACAAATGGCATGGAATATTTAGATTTTATAAAAAATGAAGAAAAACAAGATGCCGTGATTCGTAAAATTGAAATTATCGGCGAAGCATCCAAGAAAATCAGTAAAGAACTAAGAGAAAAACATTCCTCCATTCCCTGGCGTGCCATTGCTGGCATGCGTGATAAATTAATTCACGATTATTTTGAAGTAGATTATGAAACTATCTGGGAAACAGTACAAAACGATATTCCTGTTTTAAAAATTCAATTACAACAAATTAATAATGACTAACTAAAAAAGAGATGCCTTTCGACATCTCTTTTTTTTATTACTATTCAGATTTTGATATTCTATTTATTCTGCTTCTTTGTCTTTTATCGGAAAGTTCATTTTCGGATCCATCAACAAATTCATCGCCATCATTTCTTTCATGGTTTTTTGCATTCCATCGGTAGAACCATCTAAGAAAATAACATTGCCTTTTCCGTACTCAGCAAAGTTTTTAATGGCTTCTGTCCACATCGAGAACAAAATTACCGATGTATCTAAGTTTGCCTGCTCCATTTCTTTTGCAGCCTGGCTCATACCTTTAGCCACCTCTTCTCTGAACAATGCCACACCTTGTCCACGCAATTGCGCTGCATTACGTTCTGCTTCTGCAGCAATTTTAGTCGCATTACCATCTGCCTCTGCAGCTCTGGTTTTTTTAATCAATAATGCCTGACCTTCATTTTCTGCAGCTGCTTTCAGATTGCTCGATGCTACTACCTGTGCCATCGATTTGATAATGGCTTCGTCGAATGTAATGTCGTTTAACTGTAAATCCAGCAAATGATAACCCCAGGTTTCTAAGGTTTGGTCAATTTGTTCTTTCACATCTTCCACGATTTCTTTTCGTAGAGAAAGTACTTCCGCTTGTTTTTTTGTAGCAACAAAACCACGAATCGAACCTTCAATAGTACGAACCAATGCCTGCATCAGGTTTCTGTCATCAATAAATTTAAACGCAACATTTTTGATGCTCTCTTCGTTGGTGTTCACCACTGCATACAACAGCATCGCCTTAAAATAAACATTTGCCTGATCGATGGTAATTGCCTGAAACTCCAATTCTACTGAACGATTTTGAATAGATATACGCTTGTATACTTGTTCTATAAATGGAATTTTCATATTTAAACCTGGTCCTAAAATTCTTCTATATTTTCCAAACATAGTGATAACCGCAATGGTGCCTTGTTGCACGGTTATAAAAGACAAGAAAATGCCTAGTACTAATAAGCCTAATAAAACATAAGTGATTGACATAATTTATGATTTTTTGTGAGATAATAATATGTATTCAAAACGATATATGGTGTTTTAAAGTTCCGCAATTTAAAACTTTTGTGTGTAATATGTTGTATAAATCTTTGCCTCAAAACAAATCAGATTGCTACTATATTCTATTTAATCAACCAGAAAATGCCCTTATCCGTGCTGACACGTAGGTAAAATACCACCAATTATGGATTTTGATGAAGAACGATATTGGTTATTTTTGTAAATTATAGCTACTCATTCGCCATTAATTGTTTTTGGCACAAAAGTTGCTTATTAGGAAATGTTTATTAAATTTGTTTACTAAAATATTTAATTCTATGAAAAAATTACTGACTACACTATTTCTTGCATTTGCTATGGTGGTTGCATTAGCTTCTGACAAAATCTTCTTACATGGAGGAAAAACCATCGATGGTAAAGTGGTTAAATTAGACGACTTCAAAATCATTTACAAGTATGAAGGTGAAGACGCTGAACAAACAGTAACTAAAAAAGCTGTTGAAAAAATTCAATATTCAAGTGGCCGTACTGAACAGATTTCTGAAAAAGTTGTGGTTAGCAGCAAAGCTGACTGGGAAAAAGTAGAAATCTTATTAGACAAATCCGAAATCGTTGGTTTGAAAAAAATTGGCGAAGTAAAAGGAAAAACTTCTGGGTATTTCTCAGGTTATGTTTCAGGTGCTGCTGCTGACAAAAAAGCAAACAAAAAAATGTTGGAAGCTGCTGCAGAAATGGGTTGCCCATTTGTGTATATGACAAGTGACAGCGGAAATTCAGGTGCGTTTTCTTACGGAAAACAAGCGTTGAAAAAAGGTATCGCTTACAACTATGATGACAAAGAATAGTTAAAATCTATTTCAAAATAAAAAACACGACCAAATGGTCGTGTTTTTTTGTGTCGTATTTTGAATCATTGTATGTACAAGCTTTCATATTACGTCGTATTTTTGTAGATGCGAATTTTACTTTATTACCTCAAAAAATATAAATGGTTAGTAGTCATCACTTTTTTTTTAGCCATTATTAATCAGGGGTTTTCTATGTTAAATCCGGTGGTATTTGGTAAAGTAATTGATGATTACGCCACCAAACCCAACCAGCCTGCAAACATCTATTTTAAAGGTGTCACATTACTAATCGGTGCAACGATGCTGATTGCTATGATTAGCAGAATCACAAAAGCATTTCAGGATTATACGTTTAATCTCGTCATTCAGAAATTTGGTGCAGATGTTTACACAGATGGATTGCAGCATGCCTTGCGCCTGCCATTCCAGTCATTTGAAGATCAGCGAAGCGGACAAACATTAAACGTACTGCAAAAAGTAAGGATAGATGCGGAAAAATTTATGACCTACTTTATAAATGTCTTTTTTGCCGCCATCATCGGAATTTCTGCAGTGGTTATTTATTCTACCACCATTTATACGCCGTTGATTTTGGTTTATTTCCTGGCATCTGCATTTTTGTTTTTTGTAATGAATTTTTTATCTAAAAGAATCAAATTAATTCAAATAAAAATCACGAAAGAAACCAACATATTAGCTGGCGTCACAACAGAAAGCTTGCGCAATATAGAACTTATTAAAAGTTTAGGATTAACAAATCAGGAAGTGCTAAGACTTAGCAATGCCACGCAAAAAATATTACAATTAGAACTAACCAAAGTACGAAAACTGCGTAGTATCTCTTTTATACAGGGTACACTCGTAAATACATTGCAGCAGGTTATTATGTTTATTTTATTGTATCTCGTTTTTGAAGGCAACTTAAAAGCCGGTCAGTTATGGACCTTGCAAATTTATTCATTTTTTATTTTCAATCCTCTGCAGGAAATGGGAAATGTATTACTGAGTTACAGAGAAGCAGAAGCCTCTTTAAATAATTTTGAGAAATTGATGCATACACCTGTTGAACAAAAACCACTAAATTCATTAAAATTAAATTCCATTGAATCCTTAACTTTTCAAAACGTCGGATTTAAACATCAAACGGCAAAAACAAAAGCGGTAGAAGATATTAATTTTAATATTAAGATAGGCGATACTATAGCATTCGTTGGTCCTTCCGGTTCTGGAAAAACAACACTGGTAAAACTTTTAGTTGGCTTATACAATCCACTGGAAGGAAAAATCTTATACAACAATATGGATTCTACTTCCATTGACATTGATGAATTGCGATCACAAATCGGCTTTGTGACACAAGACACACAGCTCTTTGCAGGCACTATAAAAGAAAACTTATCGTATGTAAATCCGCAAGCCACAGATGATGAAATCACTAATGTGCTGCATCAGGCAGCCTGTGAAAATCTATTGAATCGCAGTGAAAACGGTATTGATTCTGTCATAGGTGAAGGCGGCATGAAAGTTTCAGGTGGCGAGAAACAACGGCTATCTATTGCACGTGCCTTACTGCGCAAACCAAATCTATTGGTTTTTGACGAAGCCACTTCTGCTTTGGATTCCATTACAGAAAATGAAATCACACAAACGATAAAAAAGATAGTAGAAAACAGAAAACAGATAACGGTAATGATTGCACATCGATTATCAACGATTATGCATGCAGATAAAATCTTTGTGTTGGAAAAAGGTAATATCATTGAAACCGGAAATCATGCAACTTTATTGGAAGAAAAAGGTTTATACTATGCGATGTGGCGCCAACAAATTGGCGAAAGAAAAGAAGATAACTGATTAAAAGACTTCGCAGATTTTACTTTGCGTCTCTGACTGAAAATTAATAAATTCAACCATTATGAAAATCAAAAACTCAAAAATATTAATTACCGGTGGCAGCTCAGGCATTGGATTCGCCACCGCAAAACTGCTTATCTCAAAAGGTGCACAAGTAGTTATTTCCGGTCGCGATAAAAAAACACTCAAAAAAGCAGCGGAAGAAATTGGTGCAATTCCAATTGTTTGTGATGTTACAAGTGAAAGTGATGTCAAAAAATTGATAAAAAATTCTATCAAACAATTAAATGGGTTAGATACCTTAATTAACAATGCAGGTTTTGGTTATTTCGATTTACTGCAAAATATTGATACGCAAAAATTTAAAGATGTATTAGAAACGAACGTGGTTGGCACAATGCTGTGCGGTCGTGAGTGTGCCAAATATTTCATCGAAAAAAACCATGGAAATATCATTAACGTAGCATCTACTTCTGCGTTAAAAGGCCATCAAATGGGTACTGCTTATTCTACGTCAAAATGGGCATTGCGTGGCATGACGGAATGCTGGCGCGATGAACTCAGACAATATAATATTCGTGTGATGATG
>JBIKPT010000143.1:0-7081 GCA_044357355.1 Chitinophagales bacterium | reverse complement strand
TTCTGTCCCACGCCCCATTTCCTGCCTAAACGCACTGCATAATCTTCAATACTGTAGTCTTCTATAGAGTTTACGGTCACCACACAGATTTGCGTAGACGTAGAATCATTAAAGGCTACCAGTTTATCTTCGAACAGCTGACGTTTAGAGGTGCTGATCAACTCCGCATAGTCGTTTAATAATCGCGGCGGACTTGGTTGCTCCGGAATGCCATCTTTGTCCAATACTTGCGCGCCTGCAGAAAATTGCAGTAACAAAAACAGCGTCAGCAGTATGTTATTCAAAAGAGATGTCATCCGGTAATTCGTTTCTGTCTAATTCATCTACATCCGGAAAATATTTGGCCAATGTATTTCCTATGGTAGCAATAGATTTAAGAATGCCATTTGCATACTGACCTGTAACAAAATCATTGTGCAGTTGCGATGTCAATTGTTTCCAGTAATCGCTGCCAACTTTTTCGTGTAATGCTTCATCGCCAATCACAGAAAATTTCCTGTCTTTCACCGCCACATATATCAGGACGGCATTTCGGAAAGGTTTGGTATCCATTCTCAGGTGCTGAAACACTTTAACGGCACGGTCATATACTTCCTGGTCGCAGCGGTCGTCCACATGCACGCGAATTTCTCCGCTGGTATGCAGTTCAGCTTTTCTGATGGCTGCTACGATGGCGTCTTTTTCTGCCTCGTTAAAAAAATCTTTAGCGGAAGCCATGGTTAGAATTGTACTTTAGGTGCTTTGTCTGTTCCCGGATCTGCTTTGAACGGCTCGTGTTGCTTGAATTTAAAGATACCTGCCGTTATATTGGACGGAAACGAACGCACTTTGGTGTTGTATACCTGTACCGCTTCGTTATAATCTCTGCGGGCAATGTTTATTCTGTTTTCCGTTCTTTCCAGTTCATTCATTAAATCAGAAAAAGCCTGTGTTGCTTTTAAAGCAGGATATTGTTCGGAAACTACGAGTAAGCGCGATAAGGCACCACTCAGTTGATTCTGTGCTTCCTGAAATTTAGCCATATTTTCCGGTGTAATATCATCTGCATTTAACTGGATAGAAGTTGCTTTGGAACGCGCTTCGATAACAGCCACTAAGGTTTCTTTCTCAAATTTGGCTTCTCCCTTTACGGTTTCCACCAGGTTGCCGATTAAGTCAGAACGTCTTTGATACGAAGCTTCTACGTCTGCCCAGGCTTTCTTCACGCCTTCATCATACGATACAAGTGCATTATAAGAACAACTTGGCAACAGAAACGTACTTGCCAAAACTACTAATAGATAAGTGAATCTCTTCTTCATGGTTATTTTTTTGTTTTACTAAAGATAAACATTTTTCAGGATTATATAGTTCCAAACGCATCATTTTTATTGATGAAGGTGGATGAATGTGTGCGGATAGCTATTGAATATGTGCGCTGTAAGCGCAGGTATGATTAATGGAAAAGCGAAACCATAGACTTGCAGCCCTTGTGCTTTTTATCCTTTAGAATTTTGCAAAACCAACCATGAATGAGTTCCATTGATACAAACAATAAAAAAAGAAGGCACCCAACCAGCCGTGAAAAATGCCTAATACCAGCAGGTTGCGGCCATTCAGGTACAAATAGGTATAGACCAGTGCCATGACCAGCGTGCCTGGCATCAGGATGGTGGAAGGATAATGAACCAGGCTAAACGTTACAGCCGTTAGCAATATGATTAGGGTGTTAGATATGGTTGGGAAAAACTGTTTTAACAGGAATGTAAAAAGACCGATGATCATGATTTGCTGCAGCATGCCCCACAGCGGATAGATAAGCAATGCCGGCAAAATGCGCCAGCTTAAGGTAGTGGTGTTTAACCCATAACCCAACAACACAAAAAGCAGTATAAAGAACAGCAGAAAAGGAAAAAGCTCTTTAAAAGTGTTGTTGAAATTTTGGAAACTGATGCCCCAGTTTTTAAACCGTTTTTTGTCTGTGCGATAGGTATAGAGGAAATAGCAGAACCAGACAAGGGTAGCCGTTAGCATGTAGATGAATTTTAGTACCAATACATCTTTGAACAGGAAACGACTGCAGGCAGTTGCCAGCAGGGCGCTGAGTTCCAGACAGGATTTAAGGAAAGAGGTATTTTTCATGCTAGTGAAAGATACAGAATTCGTTTTAGTTATATAGGGTGAGTGTAGAAAGCACAAGTACGCTATGCTTTTGGGTTGGTTGGATACTTCTGCTAGTGTGGGTTAGTGGATGATATCTCTTTTTGTTGGCTGTTTTTTCATTTTCACACTTTTTTTAGTTTAAAACTATTTCTGGAATAGGCGGTCAAAAAATTGCGTGCTCTTAATTTATTTCTGCACTCAATTAATATAAATTTGTAAATTGCTGTCAATAATTTATAATGCTCTAAATGATTTTATGAAAGTCAGATTTATATGCTTTTTAAGTTGCTTACTACTTTGCTCATCCGCAGCTTTTTCAGCTACCGCTTCAATTGTAGCGCAGTCTAAAATTAAAGCCAATCTTGATTTAGTGTCAGTAAAAGACGACAAGGTGCATGTAACTCTGTCGGCACCGGCCAGCGGAGCAGAGATATTGGTTTTTCAAATGCCCAGAATAATTCTGGGTAATTATGTCGTGGCAGATTACGGCAGATATGTTGAAAAACTGACTGCAACGGATATAGATGGTAAAGAACTGGTGGTGGAAAAGAAAGATGTGAATACCTGGATCATCAATAATACCGCACGTTTGTAAACGGTAAGCTATCTGGTGAATGATACGTATGACAGCGAAGAAGGCAATCCGTTTGACGGGAAAAGCACCACTGTCTTTTCACCGGCTGGTATAAATATTCTGGCAGATAAAAACTACATGCTGAATCTTTTCAGTTGTTTAATGGCAGCAATCTGATTGTATTTATAAGATAACAGAAATATCGGAAAATACATACATTATTTTGTACATACGTAAATAAATGAATTTGTATTTGTAATGATTAGATTAGATTTTTTTCAGAAATCAACAAGTTAGAAGTTGCTGAAAAATTAATCAGAGAGATAAAAGCATTAAATTTTTGAAGGATGCGTTGTGAAAAAAATATATTATCACACTAAGGAATAAACTTATAACCAATACCACGCACAGTTTCAATGTGTTGTTTGCCTACCTTTTTGCGTATTTTTTTGATGTGTGTGTCGATATTTCTGTCGCCGACAATAATATCATCGCCCCAGACTTTTAATAAGATGTAGTTACGTTTAAATACTTTTCCAGGTCTGGATGTCAACAATATTACTAATTGAAATTCTTTCTTGGAAAGTTTCAACGGTTCGCCTTTCTTGAAAATCACCATTTGTTCTTCGTCTATCTCCAGATTTCCGTATGTTTTAATTTCTTTCGGAGCTTCTTCTTTGTCATAACTTCTTCGAAGTAATGCCTTTACACGATTGGTGAATAAACGAGAGCGTGATGTTTTAGAGACAAACTCATCTGCACCGGCTTCAAATGCGGTGATTTGAGTGAAATCGTCTGAACGGTTAGAATAAAAAACAATTGGAAGTTTAGCTAAAGATGCATCGGCACGGATATCCCAGCAGATTTCTATTCCGTCAGCTTCATTTAAATCTACTTCTAAGATGACTAAATCAGGTTTATCTTTTTTGATATTTGCTAACAAATCTTTTGTTTTGGTTACTTCCGTAAACTTATAGTTTTCCGATTTAAACGTTTTGATAGTAGTATCTATACTGATTTTGTCCTTATCGGCAATAAGAATATGAAATTTCCTGGTTTCGAGTGATTTTGACTCCATAAATTGTTTGTCACTGCTAATGTATTCCATATAATTGGTAAGATTAGATTATCTATAGAAAGTACTTGTAAAATTCACACAAATTACAATATTTATTGTTATTCAATTGATGCAAATGGCTAAAAGTTACTTCCTGATTGTAATAAACAGATATAACTGCTTTTCGGAATGATATTTGTGAAGTACTGTATATCGTACTTTTAGTGAAGAATCCGGATTGAAATTTGATTTTGAACTATTTATGCGGTAATATTGTTAATAATATATGAAACACATGAAAAATAAATTTTTAGGCGTATTGGCCACTTTTTTTATACTGGCTGTTAGTTGCAATGCAAACAGCAGTTCAAATGCTGCTGCAAGTGCAGGAAATGCCGTTTCCGGCAAAACCATTTACGATTATACGATGAATGATATTGACGGTAAACCTGTCTCTTTATCGCAATACAAAGGAAAAATTGTGGTGATTGTGAATACCGCAAGCCAATGCGGTTTGGTTGGTCAGTTTTCTGAAATTGAAGCATTCTATAAAAAATACAAAGACAAAGGTGTGGTCGTTTTAGGTTTTCCTGCAAATAATTTTTTGGGTCAGGAACCATTAAGTAACACTGATATCAAAGGATTTTGTACTAAAAACTACGGTGTAACGTTTCCGATGTTCTCTAAAATTTCGGTGAAAGGCAACGATATTGATCCTTTGTACAAATTTTTAACGAATAAAGAGCAAAATGGTGTTGTCGATGCACCGATAAAGTGGAACTATCAGAAGTTTATCATCAATAAAGAAGGAAATGTAGTTACTTCAGTCAATCCGCGTACTTCTGTAAACGATGCTGAATTTATGCAATTTATAGACGACTTATTAAAATAAAACTAAGTCTTAACTAAGAATCTTGGGCTTGGATTATTCCAGGCCTTTTTTTATATTCATGAATGCTATTACAACGAGCGATTATTTTTCGGGCAAAACGGCTTTCGGATCATCATGTATTTAAATGTGAGCATCCGTTAACAGAATTATTTTTTGATTTTAATATAAAAGACGAAAAGTTTTTGATTAATGCGGTTCACCTGAAAGCTCCTTCTTCTAAAGGATTAGTATTTTTTTTACACGGAACTTTAAACCACATTCAATATCATTTACCTAAAGCCGATATTTTTCTGCAGCATAATCTGGATGTTGTGATTATGGATTATCCAACCTATGGTAAGAGCAAAGGTAAATTAACAGAAGCATTGTTGTATGAAGTAGTAGAACTTACCTTCAAAAAAGTAATTGAACATCTTAAACACACCGGTGATGTGTATCTTGTCGGCAGGTCTTTAGGTACTGCACTGGCAAGTAATCTGGCCACTAAAATAAATGCAAAAAAACTAATGCTGATTTCACCTTATTACAGCATGCCGGATTTGTTTAATCATAAAGTAAAATTGTTTCCGTTTAAAAAATTAAAATTCAAATTTGAAAACCATAGTTATCTTCCACACGTAAAATGTGATACCTATATTTTGCATGGTGATAAGGATAAATTAATTCCGTTAAAGCTGGCACAGAAATTAATTCCTCATTTAAAATCTGAGCAGCATTTTATTGTAATTCCGGGTGCCGACCATTTTAATGTACACGAAACAGCACAATTCAGAGAAGCTGTACATCAGTTAATGATTTAGTCTTTATTGTTATTTATTCCATCTTGAAGCTATCCATTTTTGTTGTTGTGCTTCACTGAGAAATGTCCAGGCAACGATGCGGCTGGTTTTATTTCCTTGTGCCATTGGAATTGTTTTAACAGTAGAAGCTTCTGTATTTTTCAGTGCTTTATAGATAGCTGGTAAATTGGATGCTTTTGAAATCAGTGTTGAAAACCAAAAAACCGATGATTTAAAAAGTTTACTTTGTTGAATCATAGTTTGTACAAATTCTAGTTCTCCGCCATGGCACCATAATTCATGATGCTTTCCGCCAAAGTTCAAAACCGGTTTAGTTATTTTTTGCTGCTTTAAATTAGTTAATTTCCGTTGGGTTCCGGCATTGGCAGTTGCTTGCGAACTATGAAACGGTGGATTGCAAATTGTGAAATCAAAGTACTCGCCTTGTTCAATAATGCCTTTGAAAATATCTGTTTTATGCATCTGCAACCTCACTTCAATCTGTCCTTTTAGGGAAGAGTTTTCGGTAATTATATTTTTAACAGAGTTAATGGCATTTTGGTCAATGTCAGACCCAACAAAGGACCAGCCATATTCCGCATTTCCAATAATAGGATATACTGCATTGGCACCAATGCCAATATCTAACCCTTTGATTGCAATGCCTGCAGGAATCTTATTATTATTTATACTTTCTAAAACATCTGCTATATAATGTATGTAGTCTGCGCGTCCCGGAATTGGCGGACATAAATATCCATCAGGAATATCCCAGTTTCTTATGTGGTAATACTGTTGAAGTAATGCTTTATTCAGCAATTTAACCGCTTCCGGATTAAAAAAATCTATAGATAAATCACCAAATCTATTTTCTGAAACAAATGGTTTCAGGTCAGGACAACTCTGTGTAAGTATATCAAAATCATAACGCGCGCGATGTTGATTACGCGGATGTAATTGAAGTTTTTCTTCAGGATGTTCTTTCTTTTTATGAAGCATGATGTGTTAAGGATTAATCGGAAGTTTCATTTTATACCAAATATAGAAAATACCTATTCAGTATTCAGATAATTTAAGCCTGAATATCTGATTTTGAATAGCTGCATATAAAATTCTAAAAAAAATAATTGCATTTTAAAGTATTGTAAATCAATATTTTGTGATTTTTTAAAAAAATAATTCCAAAAAATTTATGGAATCTTTGTGCAATTTGTCTCTCAATGGGTGAAAGAAGTGAAGAAGTGAAATGTACTTAATCGCGAAAACAAGCTTCTGATCTTCTAATTTAAAACAAATTGATTTTTTAACGTAATTAAAATTTAAAAACATGTCAGCAATCAGAAATCAAGTTCAGTTAATCGGAAACTTAGGACAAAAACCGGAAATCAAAACATTTGGCGAAGACAGAAAATTCGCAAAATTCAGCATCGCAACGTCAGATTACTACTACGACAACAAGGGCGAAAAGAAAGAACAAACACAATGGCATAATGTGGTTGTTTGGGGCAAACAGGCAGATGTAGTAGAGAAGTATCTCGATAAAGGCATGCAGGTGGCGGTTTCAGGTAAAATTACTTATCGCAATTATGACGATAAAGATGGCAACAAAAAGTACATCACGGAAATTATTGCCAGCG
>JBIKPT010000023.1:0-24230 GCA_044357355.1 Chitinophagales bacterium | reverse complement strand
CGATTATTTTCCAATATATATACTTGTTGAGTAAGGTTACAAACAGCCGTTGACCCATCATTAAAATTAAGTTTGCTGCCAGCTTCGCTCATCCAACCATCCTGACGAGCTGGATTTCCTTTCAACAAAGCATATGATTTAACATCTTTTGTAACCACACAGCCAGCTCCAATAAATGCATATTCACCAATTGTAATTCCACAAATAAGTGTAGCATTAGCTCCAATAGTTACACCCTTTTTAAGATGTGTCTTTTTATATTCGCTTTTCCGCTCAATGAAACTACGAGGATTCAAAACGTTTGTAAAAGTAACAGAAGGTCCGATAAAAACATCATCTTCACAAATAACACCTTCATATAAAGAGACATTATTCTGGATTTTTACATTTTTACCAATTCGCACATCATTGCCCACAAAAACGTTTTGACCCAGGATGCAATTATCGCCTATTATAGCTTTCATAATATGGCTGAAATGCCATATTTTACTATTATCACCGATAACGGCACCTTCATCAATTATTACTGATTCGTGTTTATAAAAATTACTCATGCTGCTTTAAAAAATGATTCTATACAATCACAAATATACGACAATTGGGCTTGTGAAATTTCCGGATACACCGGTATAGACAAAGCGGTGTTGCATAACATTTCAGTATTTGGTAAATAAATATCCTGGTGGTAAGCTTTTTGTTTGTAAGCAGCCATCGGATAATTAATAACAGAAGCTATCTTATGTTTTTTCAGGAATTCTGCTAACAAATCTCTTTTACCGTTTTTGACTTTTATCGTAAATAAGTGGAAAATATGTTCTTGTGAAATTTCAGGTAATTCTATTACTTCATCTAAATTCAACCGGTTTTGATAATATGCAGCATGTTTCTGTCTAAGTGTATTATAACTGTCCAGGTATTTTAATTTTATATTTAAGATAGCAGCTTGTATAGTATCTAACCTTGAATTAATTCCAATCAAATCATGAATATATTTTGCAGATTGTCCGTGTGATGCAATTTTTCTGATAGTAGATGCCTTGTCGCTGTCATTGCACAATACAGCACCTGCATCTCCATATGCACCAAGATTTTTGGTTGGATAGAACGATGTGGTAAATATGCTATTGCGGGTAATGTTTTTTTCTGCACCTAATGATTGTGCATTGTCTTCTATTAATACTATTTCATTTTCAAGACAAAACTGATAAATATCTTTTATATCCTTACATGGTTTACCAAAAAGATGAACTGCTATTATCGCTTTTACATCTTCTGTATAAACACTCTTAATGTGATCCAGCGTTATATTGAAATCTCTGCTATCAACATCAGCAAAAACAATCTGATGTCCCAAAAAAGCTATCATTTCTACTGGTGCAGCATAGGTAAATGCCGGAACAATAATTTTACTTCCTTTTGGCAAATCCGAAGCAAAAATTGCCAGTTTGAGTGCATCCGTTCCATTTCCGCAACCAACTACTTCCTTGATACCGGTATATTTTGCTAAGTTGTTCTCAAAAAGGTCAACATATCTGCCACTTATATAATCTCCTGTTAGAAAACAGTCTTCTAAAATGGGATCCATCTCATTTTTTATGTGCTGATACTGACTGACTAAATCAACCATTAGAATATCCTTCATATACAATAATACAAAAAAATAAATTACTTTTAAGCTTGCAAAAAATTTCATGAGCAAGAAAAATATTTTATTTCTTTCACCATATCCATTCGGCAAAGCACCCAGTCAACGCTTAAAATTTGAGCAATACTATCCGCATTTTGAAGCGAATGGTTACTCGATAAAAACAAGCTCTTTTATTGATGAGAAATTCTGGGAAACCATCTATAAACCCGGTCATCTTGTATCTAAAATCACAGGCACGTTAAGAGGTTATCTTCGCAGACTTACTGATTTATTTTTTATACGAAACTATGATGTGGTGTATATACATCTTTGGGTTACCCCTTTGGGTCCGCCTGTTTTTGAATGGCTGGTTTCTAAAATGGCTAAAAAAATCATATACGATATTGATGACATGATTTATTTGAACAACTCATCAAAGCGATTTATAGATAAAATGAAAGGAAGAAACAAACCTCTTGCCTTGATGAAGAATTCCGACCATGTAATTGTATGTTCCCCTTTTTTGGAAAATTTTGTACGCAACTATAACAAGCATGTAACAACCATATTAGCTACATACAATACCGATGTTTCCAAAATAAAAAATCATCAACCTAAAGAAACCACTACTATTGGCTGGACTGGCACACACTCAACGCTGAAGTATTTGTCTATCGTTGCTGATGTTATAGCAAAAATCAGTACAGAAAGGTCCATCAATTTTCTGGTAATCTGCAACTCACCATACGTCTATGACGGAATCAATATAAAAAATATAACATGGACATCAGAAAATGAACTAACTGATCTGGAAAAAATAGATATTGGTTTGTATCCACTAGAAAAAGAAGAATGGGTTTTGGGCAAAAGCGGCAACAAGGCTTTAGCCTACATGAATTTAGGAATACCATGTGTGGCTACTAATTATGGAACCAATGCTATAGTAATACAACATAATGAAAATGGCTTTCTTGCGGATACTTCTGATGATTGGTATAAATATATTACTTATTTAATTGACAGGCCTGATGAAAGAAACAGGTTAGGCTTGAATGCAAGGAATACCGTAATTGAAAAATATTCAGTCGAAGCAAATAAGAATACTTATTTGGCTATTATCAGAAGTTTGGTTAATTAAAATCATTCTTTTTTATTTTCCGGAAAACAACCTCGGAATAAACTTCGGTACGCGTTTCTGATAATCCTTGTAATCAGGATATTTATTGGCAGAAATATTCTCACTGAAATCAGCACTGCTGCGAAACAATATCACCAGCAGCACGCAACCTGCCATGCTCCAGTTAATCCACCTTCCTGTGGCAACTACAGAAAATAAATAAAAGACTATCCAGATACTTTGTTCACTCGCATAGTTTGGATGACGTACTTTTAACCATAATCCGGAAGAAATAAATCCTTTTGTTTGCTCTGCGTTTAAAGGTTCACCCGCATTTTTTCTGCGATGTTTCTCTGTTTGAAAATCCCATTGTTGCTGGTCGGCAAATGTTTCTATCACCACAAAACCCACCATAATTATAGCTAATATAATATCTGCAACGCCAATTATTTTATCAGAATCCATCGCTACAATCGTTGGCAATGTAAACGCCAGAATCAATGCTTGCTGATACAGACAAATAAAAAATAAATTAAACAAGGTAAACTTGATTTTGCTTCCTTGCAAAAATGGTTCTTGTCGTAAAACTGTCCAGCGATAATCTTCTTCGCCTGTCCAGAATTTCCAACTGTATCCGCCACGTCTGTTAAAGTTATAGGTCAATCGAATACTCCAGATGGCGGCTACCACCAGCATCAATATCAATCTGGGTTGCCAGTTGCTGGCGTATGCTGCATACAACACATAAAAGAAAGGCATGATACTCCATAATTTATCGGTCTGGCTGTAATTCTTGGTGATTTCACCTAATACAAAACAAACTAACGATACAACCAGCATTCCTTTAACCAGATTCTTTAAAATAACAGATTGCAGAACTGATAAAGGTTTGTCATAAAAGATAGCAACTATTGGAATAATGACTACAACAATTATCAGCAAAATAGTAGTGGTTAAGAGCTTCTGATTTTTCATGGGTTAAAGTTGACAAAAACAACACACAAAATATTCACCATAAACAAGTAATAATAAATTTTGTATTTTTAGGGATGAAGAAAATCCCGTTTGCATTTCAGCTTTTGTATAGCAGTTGTCTTATATTTCTGGTAGCCACTGGTGTAGCCATGTTGTTTTTTCCGGGCGGCACCATCCTGGACCACCACACAAAAGGCTATAGTTTTTTTAACAACTTCTTTTCAGAATTAGGCAGATGGCGCACGCACACCGGTGAAACGAAATGGATTTCATTTATAGGCTTTGAAATAGCACTGATTTTTCATTCAGTTGCCATGTTTATATTCAACATTAAATTCCTGGAAAGTACGAATAGCAAACAATTAAGCAAACCTGCTTATTATATTGCATTGGTTAGCGGAAGCGTTTTTCCCTTTTTATTAACAGGCATTGCACTTACACCATGTGATTTATATTTACCGCAACATATGGATTTTGTGTATGCAGCATTCGGCATGTTGATTCCTTTAAGCCTTGCTTATACTGTATTAATCAGACAACATCACTTATTACCCAACAAATATGGTAATGTAATGCTGGTAATAGTCTTTGCCATTGCCGTTTATATATTAATTATGAAATTCGGTCCAAATCCGAAAGCAGTTGGATATGTGCAACAAACCGCACAGAAAATAATTGTGTATTCTATGATATTTTGCCTGTTATTTTTAACACATGGCTGCAAGAAATACTTAGCTCATGAAAAAGAAGAATCATTAAAATAATACAACTTATTTTCCTCCGATCCCGAAACCAAAACCCATATTAATGATAAGCGGAAAATTATTGCTGAATGTACCCTGATAAATAGATTCGTCATTATCCAGTACATTATAGAGCAAAGAGACATTAAAGACGCCAATTTTTCCTATTGGTGCTGCATAACCGGCACCCAGTAACAAATGATTTACCCAAAGCCTTCTGTCCAGATTAAAATACGAAGGCTTATTTACCACATCATATCTTGCTTCTAAAAATAATCCTTTGTATAAAAATCCGCGAGCATAGACATCTGCACCGTATACAAAAAAACTAAACGCATCGAAATTGGAAAATCTGAATCGCTGGTAGATCAGAATTGGTCCACCGCCTAATTCCAGCCTGTCTTTCACTACCATATAACCAGCAGTTGGCGACACATTTACATACGTATAATTTCCGAATTGCAATCCAAAATTACCGCCAAGTCTGAGTCGGTTTAATTTTTCTTTTTTCTTTTCCAGCTCCGTAAGCGCATCCTCCTTTTGCTGTTTGGTCCTGACATTATTTGTTGTTTTTTCTTCTGATTGAAATGTATCAATAATTTGTGCCGGCTGTTCGTAGACTTCTTCCTGAGCTATTGAAACCTGAACAGACACCAGCATCATGATAAAAAGTAAAAAAAGGCTGTATTTCTTCATTAAATTTATTTTTAAATCTTACAAGAGTAAAACGTAATTTTATTAACTATAGTTTTTAGAATGGTAAATTTACTCACAAAAATAGTAGCATCACTGGTTATTTTACTAACCTGCAAAACAGGATATAGTCAATTAACATTAGAATCTATCTTTTTATCTGATAAATACAATGCTGTTGAAGCGAATGATATTGAATTTTTACATACAAAACCATTGTTTGCAAGAATTATAAGCACTAAAAACGGAGAAAAAATTGGAATTTTTAATTCTAAAAATGAATTGCAGAATGAATGGACAATAGCAACATCGCCGGAACAAAAAAATCAACACTGGAGCAATTTGATTATTTCAAATAGCGACACCTATTTTCTGGTAAACAAAAACTGTGAACACATGTATCGTCGGTCAATTTTATGTGATTATTTTGTAGGTGATGAAAATGGGAAATTGACTCCGTTAAGTGATACTAAACAACTGTATCCAACCTTTTCTCCGGATGATAAAAAGATAGCTTTTATAAAAAACAATAATCTTTTCTATAAAGAAATTTCCGGCAATTCTGAAATTCAGATTACTAAAGATGGTGAATGGAATAACATCATCAACGGTAAAAGTGACTGGGTGTATGAAGAAGAACTAAATCTGACACTAGCTTATGAATGGAATGCAAAAAGCGACAAGATTGCCTATTTAAAATTTGATGAAACTAACGTAAAAGAATATCAGCTTCCCTATTATTACGACTTACAGTATCCAACTTATTTCAGGTACAAATATCCGAAAGTAGGTGAAGAAAATTCTAAAGTGACTGTTTGGTTGTACGATATAAAATCAAAGAAGAATAAACAAGTTCTAATGCCATTTTCGTATGAATATATTCCACGAATTTACTGGAATGCAAGCGGTGATGAAGTAATTGTCATGCTGCTAAATCGCCATCAGGATTCACTTCAGTTAGTTGGCTGTAACATCAAAACAAAAAAAGTCCAACAGCTTTATTTAGAAACAGATAAAACCTATGTAGTTGTTCCCAAAACAGTACAATTTCTGTCGGATAACTCATTTATAATCAGCTCCGAGAAAGACGGTTTTAATCATTTATATCTTTATGATAGAGATGGAAAACTGATTCAGCAATTAACTAAAGGAAATTTTGAAATCACCGGTTTTTATGGCATTGATGAAAAAAATAAAACAATCTATTTTCAAAGCAATGAAGGCAATCCACTGGAAACAAGTGTGTTCAGTTTAAATTACGAAACGTTGGAGAAGAAAAAAATTACGCCAAAAAACGGAAGCAACAGGGCCAGCTTTTCTTATGATTTCTCCTGTTTTATAAATACCTATTCTAATGCAACAACACCGCCTTTGATTTCAATTGAACACACAAACACGGATTTTTCCGTTTTAATTGAAGAAAACAAACAACTGAAAGATTCTCTGACAACAGCTCTTTATAAAGAATTTATAAAGATTCCGGTTAAGGACTATTGGTTAGATGCCTGGATCATTAAACCGGAAAAAGAAGATACTGCAACCAGGTATCCTTTACTGATATATGTTTATGGCGGTCCGGGTCATCAGGAAATAACAAACAAGTGGCACAACAGAAATGATTTGTTCTTTTTGTATCTGGCGCAGCAAGGTTATACCGTAGCGTGCGTTGATAACAGAGGCAGCGGCGGAAGAGGAAGTGCATTTAAAAAATCAGTATACTTAACTTTGGGTAAATCAGAAACAATAGACCAGCTGGCTGCCGCAACCTATTTTGGAACACTACCGTATATTGATAAAAACAGAATAGCGATTTATGGCTGGAGTTACGGAGGTTTCCTTGCTGCCAATTGTTTATTTGAAGGCAATACTGTTTTTAAAGCGGCGATTGCTGCAGCTCCTGTTTCCAACTGGAATTTATACAACACGATTTATACTGAGCGCTACATGCGCGCGCAAAAAGAAAATCCAATTGGCTACAACAGTTTTAATCCAAATGTATTGGCAAAAAAATTAAACGGCAGTTTATTATTAATACACGGAACAGCAGACGACAACGTACATTTTCAACATTCTATACAATTAATCAATTCATTAAATGCTGCCAATAAAAGCTATCAGTTATACATATACCCTGATGCAGAACATGGCACCACCGGCAAAAAAATGCGCTATAATTTATACAACAAGATGTATCAGTTTCTAAAAGAGAAACTATAGGCCGAATGTTTATATTAATTTAATATTCAATATGTTACACCAACAAAACTGGATATTTTGTTATTGATAACATTAAATTGAATTTTAACTAATTTTAACGTCTTATTTTTGCACTCTAAAAACAATTAAATGGTTTCTCATTTGCCTTGCAACTGATTTATTGATAAACACATCAGATACATTAATTAAATAAAACAAAAAAATGAAAAAATTATTTTTGACACTAATCTGTTTAGTATCTATTTATGCAGCATCCTTTGCACAAATAGAAAAAACAATTCCGGGAGAAGCATATTCAGCTGCGGATAAGAAAAAAATGGAAGACTCAACCAATGGCTGGAAATTTGGTGGTTTAGGAAATATGACACTGAGTCAGGCTGCTTTTGTAAACTGGGCACCAGGTGGTATCAATTCCATCGCACTTCTATTCAGATTAAATTTCTATGCAGATTATAAAAAAGACAACCATCTTTTCCAATCCTGGTTAAATACGGAATATGGTATCCAATTCTTAAAAGAAAACGGAAAATTCGGTGCTAATAAAAATGCTGACCGCTGGGAAATGTTTGCCAAGTACGGGTACAAAGTCCACAAGCCGTTATATGTTGCTGCATACGGCAACTTAAGATCACAATTTAACAATACAAATATTTTCAGAAACGGTGTTAATTCCGCAAACGGCAAACGTGATTCACTAATCTCCACTATAGGTTCTCCATTAATTTTTGAAGGTGCATTAGGGGTAGATTATGTTCCTAATTCAAAATTCTCTTTATTCTTCTCACCTCTAGCAGCAAAAATCACCTATGTAGGAAATGGTTTTCTAGCAAGTCAAAATATATATGGAAACGCGTTTCCCAGCAGAATTAAAACAGAATTTGGTGCTGTTTTAATTGCTTCTTACAAACAAAACTTTTGGAAAGACAGAGTTTCTATTATGAGCGTTTTCAGAGCATATAAAAATTACTTACGTGCCGGCGTTGACCCTGTTGATGCATCATTATCTAATGAATCAAGAAGTTCATATCGTAAAAATATAGATGTTGACTGGCAAACAACCATTGGATTTAATGTAAACAAATACCTTACTGCAAGTGTGTTTACGCATTTAGTCTGGGACCATGATGTAAAAACTCCGGTTAAAGATTCCAATCCTGTAGCGAATAAACCACAAATTCAATTCAGAGATATTATTGGTATAAGCGTTGGTTATACTCCTAATTTCTTTAAAGCTAAAGGTGCGAAAGCTAAGCAACTATAATTAAATTAGTATAATACATCAGGTACATAAAAAACCACAGCATATGCTGTGGTTTTTTAATTAATAAACGTGAAAAGCTAACATTTTTTAACACTATATCAAAAGGGTTAAGTCTTAAGGATTCTATTTTTGTAACCTGATAAAAAACTCATTATATGGAATCTATCGACATAAAAACATTAAATGAAAAAATCCAGCAGGACAGCGCTTTTCTCGAAATACTGAATCTGGAAATTTCAAAATCTATCGTCGGACAAAAATACATGCTGGAACGACTGATGATTGCTCTTTTATCTCAGGGACATATTCTACTGGAAGGTGTTCCCGGATTGGCAAAAACCTTGGCTATAAAATCCTTATCGGATGCCATTGATACCAAATTTAATCGAATTCAGTTTACACCGGATTTATTGCCTGCTGATATTTTAGGCACCATGATTTACAGCCAGGCAAAAGGAAACTTTGAAGTAAAGAAAGGACCTGTGTTTTCTAATTTCTTATTAGCAGATGAGATTAACCGAGCACCGGCAAAGGTTCAAAGTGCTTTGTTGCAAGCCATGCAGGAAAGAACCGTTACACTGGGCGATACTTCTTATAAGTTGGAAGAACCGTTTTTGGTAATGGCCACCCAAAACCCGATTGAACAGGAAGGAACCTACAATCTGCCGGAAGCACAAGTAGACCGTTTCATGCTAAAAGTAAAAATCAGCTATCCGGAATTTGAAGAAGAAAGACAAATCATGCGCCAGAATGTTGCCGGACAAAATCCGAATATAAAACCAATTATTTCTGCTGCTACCATTTTACAGGCACGCGATACGGTACGCAAAGTGTACATGGATGAAAAAATTGAAAAGTATATTCTCGATATAATTTTCGCCACACGCGAACCTGAAAAATATAAAATTGAAAACCTTAAACACCTTATCAGTTATGGTGGTTCACCACGTGCAAGCATTAGCTTAGCAATGGCATCCAAAGCGTATGCCTTCATCAAACGACGTGGTTATGTGATTCCGGAAGATGTTCGCGCCGTGGCACACGATGTGCTGCGACATAGAATAGGCATCACCTACGAAGCAGAAGCGGAAAACATCACGCAAGAACACATCATTGATACCATTTTAAATCGAGTGGAAGTTCCTTAAAGAAAGTGAGAGTGAAGATGAGAGTGAAAGTGGATTAAAATCACGATTTTTAAAAAAATAAAATTAATATCCATGTTAGAAGATTTCTCGGCATATAAAAAATCGAATCAAATTTGGAATTTAACTTGGAATGATACTGAAATCATGAAAAATGATTTTAGAGGGAAAGAAATTTGCAGACAATTAATTCGCTCTGTTGGTTCTATTTCTGCAAATATAGAAGAAGGTTATGGTAGAGGTTCAAATAAAGAATATCCAAATTTTTTAAAAATCTCAAGAGGTTCTGCAACTGAATCAAAAGGTTGGTTTAAAAAATCTAAATTTTTATTAGATGAAAAAATAATAAACGAAAGAGTTCTACTATTAAAAGAAATTATAGCAATGTTAACCAAAACAATTATCACTTTAGAGAAAAAAGCGAAAGAAAAATAACACTTTCACTTTCACCTTCACTATTATGGAAGTTTCAGAATTACTCAAAAAAGTCAGAAAAATTGAAATCAAGACCAAGGGCTTGACGAATCATATATTTTCCGGTGAGTATCATTCTGCTTTCAAAGGTCGTGGCATGTCGTTTTCAGAAGTGCGTGAATACCAATACGGCGATGACATTCGAAATATAGACTGGAACGTAACGGCACGTTTTCAGCATCCTTATGTAAAAATTTTTGAAGAAGAACGTGAGTTAACCATCATGTTGCTGATTGACGTCAGCAAATCTTCGTTTATCGGCACGCAAAATCAGCTCAAAAATGAAATTATTGCCGAGATTGCAGGCGTTCTTGCCTTTTCAGCCATTCAGAATAATGATAAAGTTGGTGTGCTGTTTTTCAGCGATGCCATTGAAATGTATATTCCACCCAAAAAAGGAAAATCTCACATTCTTCGTATCATTCGCGAAATCATAAACTTTGAACCAAAGAGCAATAAAACCAATATTTCTTTGGCATTGGAGAATTTCAATAATATGGTGAAAAGAAAAAGTATCGCATTTATACTTTCTGATTTTATTGATGAAAATTATGCGGACGAACTTCGCCATATCGCCAAAAAACACGACGTGGTTGGCGTAAAAGTCTATGACAACCTGGATATGGAATTGCCGAATATCGGATTGTTACAAATTCGGGATGTAGAAGCCGGTGAAAGCAAATGGATCGATACCAGCGATGCACAAACACAAAAGAACTATAAACAACGTGCTGTATTTTATGATAAAAACTATGAACAAAGTTTTATCAAAGCAGGTGCTGACAAGCTGAAAATAAAAACCGAACAATCATATGTTCACGTATTGATGAACTTCTTTAAGAAACGAGCATAATTAATTTGACAATGTAGTTATATAATAATGAAGCAATTTTTACAAATAATATTTAAATGTGATGTTAGGTACTTCAATCGAATTACTTCATTACTTCATTATTTTATTATATCATTCTTATTATTAGCAACTAACAATTCTTACGGACAAACCGCAACGGCATCTACTAAACAAAAAGAATATCTGATTGGCGACTGGATACCTGTAGATTTATTTGTGTCAGCCACCTCCAACAATAAAGTCGTGTTTCCGAATTTGAAAGACACCATCTCAGAAACCATAGAAGTGGCGAACTTCACACCGGTAGACACCATCAAAAAATCGGGTCAGTATGAATACCATCAGTTAGTCAACTTGATTGTTTTTGACACCGGTCAGATTCAATTAACTCGATTTCAATTTCTGGTAAACAATAACGGAAAACTGGACACCATTCTTTCTGAGCCAATTCTGGTGCACGTTGCAGGCGTAAAAATTGACACCACAAAAGATATCAAAGATATCAAAGAACCGCTTAAAATTCCATTGACTTTTAAGGAAATAGCACCTTACCTGATTGGTGCTTTGGTGCTCGCAATTTTGGCTGGTATCATTACCTGGTTCTTCTTAGAACGCAAAAAGAAAAAGAAACCTGTGGACGAAAAATTCCTGCTTCCACCACACATATGGGCGCTTAAAGAACTGGACAAACTGAATCAGAAAAAACTATGGCAAACCGGTGAAGTAAAATCGTATTATTCTGAGTTAACTGACATTGCACGAACTTATATTGAGTTGCGTTATAAAATTCCTGCTATGGAAAAAACAACCGATGAACTACTATCATCCATGCATAAAGGAATGCTAAAACAATCGTTGAAAAAAGAACTGAATGAAGTGTTGGTATTGAGCGATTTTGTAAAGTTTGCCAAAGCACAACCTGATTTTATTGAAAACGAGAACTCGTTGAAAATCATCAAAGATTTTATTGACAAAACAAAACTGATTGAAGAAGAAAAACTAAATAAAGATAAAAGCAAGTAGTTATTCATTAAATGGAATAAACTAATGACTATTGACCAATGACTAAATTATTTCCATACACATTTGCGCATCCACAATACTTCTGGCTATTGCTGGCTCTGCCATTTATCGTGTATTGGTTTTATTATAAACGAAAAACATTTTATCCGTCTTTCAATATTCCGCAACATGGCGGCGTTTTAGAACAAAATTCTTCACTGAAAGTAAAATTACTGGCAGCATTACCAATACTGAAAATTTTATCTTTTGTATTTCTGGTCACTGCACTGGCGCGTCCACAGAGTTCCTTATCAGAAAAAGAAATTTCAACTCAAGGAATAGATATCGTATTATCGTTAGATATTTCCGGCTCCATGTTAGCCAGAGATTTTGAACCGGACAGACTGGAAGCTGCAAAGAAAGTGGCTATGCAATTTATTAAAGACCGGCCAAATGACAGAATCGGACTAGTGGTATTTTCCGGTGAAAGCTTTACACAATGTCCGATTACCATTGACCATCAGGTTTTGCTCAATCTGTTCAAAGATATCCAAAGTGGCATGGTCGAAGACGGAACTGCTATCGGTATGGGCTTGGCAACAGCCGTTGCACGATTAAAAGAAAGTAAATCAAAAACCAAAGTAATTATTTTAATGACGGATGGTGTCAACAACATGGGTTATATCGATCCGTATACTTCCATTCAAATTGCGAAAACATTTGGTGTGCGTGTTTACACCATTGGTATTGGTAAAAACGGCAACGCTCCCTATCCTGTGAAAGACCAGAATGGAAGAACGTATTACCAGAGCTTTCCGGTACAAATTGACGAACCTTTGTTGCGAAAAATTGCACAGGAAACAGGCGGTAGTTATTTCAGAGCCACCAACAACAATTCTTTGAAAAATATTTATGACAATATTGACAAACTGGAAAAATCAAAAATAAAAATCAGCAATTATCACCGTAAAAGCGAGCATTTCCACGTGTTTGCGTTTCTGGCATTATTTTGTTTAACAGCTGAGTTTGTTTTAAGTAAAACGTATTTAAAAACAATATTGAGCTAATGCTGCGCTTCGAACATAAAGAATATTTTTTCCTGTTACTGTTGATTCCAATAGTAATCAGCATCTATTTCTATGTTCAATATCAAACAAAAAAACAGCTGGAAAAAATTGGCAGCATCGATTTAATGAAACGTTTGATGCCTGACAGGAATGAAAAAAAATCGTTACTGAAATTCATTGCACTTAATGTTGTTTTATTTTTTCTGATTCTGGCACTGGCACAACCACAGATGGGCACCAAAATGGAAAAAGTACAACGGAAAGGAATTGACATCATGATTGCGCTGGATGTATCTAAAAGTATGCTTTCTCAGGATGTGGCACCATCACGTCTTGAAAAATCAAAATTACTGATTCAGACGTTACTGAAAAATCTGGACGGCGACAGAGTAGGACTTGTTATTTTTGCAGGCAACGCCTACCTTCAAATGCCGCTCACGGTAGACTATTCTTCGCTTTTACTCTATTTGCGCTCCATTACCACGAATTCTGTTCCAACGCAAGGCACTATTATAACGGATGCACTCGAAAAATCCGAAGCAGCATTCAAAGAAACAGACAAAAAACACAAAGCTATCATCGTAATTACAGATGGTGAAGACCATGAAGAAAATGCCATCAATATGGCAGAAGAACTTGCTTCTGACGGAACTAAAGTATTCACCGTTGGTGTTGGAACTGCTAATGGAGGCAATATTCCGGTTTATGATCAGAATGGACAAATAACAGGTGAAAAAAAAGATGAAAACGGCGCTGTCATCATCTCCAAAATGAATGCAAATATGCTACAGGCACTTGCAAAAGGCGGAAATGGAAATTACTATGTGTTGGACAATACCAAACAGGTAGCCGAATTCTTATCAAAAGACATAGCCAAAATAGAAACTAAAACCATTAATGATAAAGTATTTACCGATTTTGTAGAACAATTCCAGTATTTTCTGATTTTTGCATTATTGGTCTTAATGGCTGATTTCTTCATCACCTATAGAAAAAAAGGATTTGATTTTAAAAATGACTAAGCTAATTCAACATATAAGAGCATTTATAAAAAAGCATAAAACATTGATTATTGTGCTTACGGTAATAAAACTTTTGCTTAAGGTTGGTTTAGTAATTTTTTTTATTGCCAAAGCGAATGGAGCAAAGGCGCAAAGCGCAAATACCTTACTGCGCGAAGGCAATAAATTATACGCCAAAGAAAAATACAACAACGCAACGGAAAGTTACAGCAAGGCCTTACAAAAAGCACCCAAAGATATTCGCGCAATTTTTAATCAGGGCGATGCCTTATACAGACTCAATGAGCTGGATAAGGCTAAAGAACTTTTTAATACCGTTGCAAAAACGTCAACCAATACAGACATTCAGGCAAGGGCACATTATAATATTGGAAATGCCTGGTACAGACAGGAAAAATGGGAAGAAAGTGCTAAAGCGTATAAACAGTCTTTAAAACTGAATCCGAAAGATGAAGATGCCAAATACAATCTGATGATGGCATTGGCAAAAATCAAAAAGAATGGTGGTGGCGGCGGAAAAGATAATAAAAAAGACAATCAGGATAAAAAAGATCAGAAACAACAACAAGATAAGAACCAACAGCAAAACGGAAATCAACAACAAAAACAAGAACAGCAAGGACAAGATAAACAGCAGCAACAACAACAAGCGCAGCAACAGAGACAAATCAGCAATGAGGAAGCACAGAAATTACTAGAAGCCATTGGTGCCGAAGAAGGAAAAGTGCAACAGAAACTTTCTAAAGACAAAAATAAACCACAAAAAACAAAAACACAGAAAGACTGGTAAAAAGTAGTCCGCATGGAGTTATGAGAATCAAGACTATAAATATCAACCTTAATAAAAAACTAAAAATAAATTTTGGCAGAAAAACTGTATTCTTTATTCTTATTACTCTTTTCTTATTTCAAAATACTTTTGCACAACGTTTTACTGCAACTGCAGATGCAACGCAGATTCCGTTAAACTACACTTTTGATGTTACCTACTCTGTTGAGAATGGAAGTTTGCAAAAATTTACACCACCCAATTTTGCTGCTGCAGGTTTTGATGCTTCGGGTCCTGCACAAAGCACAAACGTATCAGTAATTAATGGCAAGGTTTCAAAATCAGTTTCTCTTACCTATTCTTTAAAGCCAAAAAAACAAGGCGATTTGGTGATTCCGGCAGCCACAGCAACGGTTAACGGCGATGAAATGAGATCTAATACCATTTCAGTAAAAATCATTGCGCCAACCAAACAACCTCAGCAACAGCAGCAATATTACGATCCTTTTGATGCCTTCCGGCAACAGGAAAGACATGCTGATATTTCCAGTGAAGAACTCCAAAAAAAGATAAGTAAGAATATTTTTGTTCGCGTAATTCCAACCAAGACTACGCTTTATCAAGGTGACCAGCTGACAGTTTCTTATAAATTATATCACCTTATCCAGTTTCAAAGCCTGATGGCCACCAAGAATCCCAGTTATAACGGATTCTTAAGTGAAGATTTTATACTTCCGGAATATGACCCGAATGAACGACCACCGGTGGAAGAATACAACGGCAAAAAATATTATGTGCAGGAATTTAAACGGACAACTTTATTTCCAACGAAATCCGGTAAAATAACCATAGAACCTATAGAACTGGCAAGTGAAGTACTGATACCTGTTACTGATAATTTTTTCGGCATGGTGGTTGGCTACGAACCTTACGAATACAATTTCAAAAGCAATGCTGTTGAATTAATCGTGAAACCATTACCGGAAAAAAACAAACCTTCTACTTTTAGCAGTGCAGTCGGAAAATTTTCTTTTGAAGCAGAATACGACAAAACAACATGCAATGTCGGCGATCCAATTACATTAAAAGTAAGCTATAAAGGCACCGGAAACTTAAAACTGATTACACCACCAAAATTGGAATTTCCGGAAGAATTTGAAGCATACGAACCAAAAACAAAAGATGATTATCAAAACAACGGCAGCACTGTTTCAGGTACTAAAACGTTTGAATATGTATTAATTCCGCAAGATGGCGGAAAATTTAAATTGCCGAAATATGAGTTCGCGTATTTTGATGTAGAAAAAAGTGATTACGTAAAATTCACACTACCGGAAACGGTAATTGAAGTCAGCGGAAAAGCTAAGTTGAGCGAAAATGTAGCCAGCTTTTTTAAACGAGAAAAAGAAAACAAACCGAAAGGCATTTACGGAATTAAAAAGCAATACATCAAAAGCACCGGATTTGTTGGCAGCACCGGATTTTGGGCACTAACTGTTTCTCCTGTTCTATTATTGATAGTTGGATTTATATTCAGAAAACGAGATTATTCTGATGGAGAATTGTTACTGATGCGAAGAAATAAAGCCAACAAAATTGCATTACGCAGAATGGCAACGGCTAAAAAACTGTTACAACAAAACAACGAACAGGCATTTTACAACGAAGTGATTCGTGCACTTTGGGAATATTTATCAGATAAATTATTTATTCCGCAAAGCGAATTATCAAAAGAAAATATTGCCGATAAATTGCGCTTGAAAAATGTTGCTGATGAAAAGATTGAAGCACTTAAAACAACATTAGACACGTGCGAGCAATCTTTATTTTCACCTGCCGGAAAAGAAAATGCGATGCAGACAACCTATTCCAAAGCCATAGAATTAATTATAGATTTTGAAGAACAATTAAAGAACAATGTTTAATATAAACGTCATTGCGAGGCACGAAGCAATCTGTTGATTAAAAAAGATGAAAGACAAACTATACATACTATTACTATTAACTATAAACTTATTGCTTATAACATTTGGCAAAGCACAAGACTCCAAATCTATTTTTCAAACGGCAAATACTTACTACCAAAACAAACAATACGATGAAGCTGCAAAAATGTATTTATTACTGATAAAAAAAGACAAAAAAAATGCAAATGCTTACTACAATTTAGGCAACACCTATTTTCATTTGAAGCAATATACAGATGCCGTCTTATACTATGAAAAAGCTAAAAAACTAGAACCGGAAAACAAATACATCAATCATAACATCCAGCTCACCAACAATAAATTATTTTCTAAAATAGAATTCAGCAAAGAGTTTTTCGTCACCAAACAATTGAAAAACGTAGTGCATGCCAAATCATCTGAAAGCTGGAGTATTTTTATGCTGGTGGCATTTTGGCTGTCCGTACTTTTAATGTGTTTTCATTTCTTCTTCACGAATAAAACCTTGTTTAAAATTGGACTAACAGCTTGTTTACTTTCCTTTGTTTTTGCCTATTTCACATATAGTTCTTATAAAGCGGAACATCAGCAAAAATTTGCCATTATCATGCAGGCAAACGCTTTTTTGAAAAGTGCGCCTGTGGAAAGTATGAATGCTGCTACGGCTGTTCAATCCGGTTTAAAGGTTGAAATTATTGACACAGATAAAAACTGGCTGAAAATAAAACTACTCAACGACAAAACCGGCTGGATAGAAAAAAGTTTTCTTGAATTGATTTAAAACGTGATCCCGATTGAAACAGGTATATAATGTTTGATAGAAATTTCTGTAGTATTCGAAAAAATCTGAACATTTCCGTTTCTTATATCCTGCACATCAACTCTTCTTTGTAAATGCTGCAAACGATAACCGACTCCAAAATGCAATGAAATATTTTTTCCGGAAGTCACATACCTGCCTCCAATCATAAACTCGCCGAAAGCACCGGTATATCTGCCGCTGTTCAGCTGCTGATTTCGATAAGAATCAATAAAGATTGCACCACCTAAGCGTTGTGAGAAGAAGATATTGAAATTTCCTTCCAGCACATATTCTCTGAATTCAGCAAAAAACGGAAACGTCAGCGAATACGCACGAATTCCTGCATTCTGGTTAGGTTGAAAATCTATACCGGTTCCTGCACCTATAAAAATTTTTGGATTTATCAAAGCACCATGCACTGTTCTGAAGAGCACGCTTGGCTTTTCATTCTCCAGATTGATTGTATTGGTTTGAGAAGGCAATTTTTGTTTCGTTTTTCCGCCAAGACTGACACCTACACCAACTTCGTTCACAGAAGAATAGCGCGTTGTTTTAATATTTTTTATAGAATCCAGATCGATCACAATTTCTTCCTGTGCATGACCATAAATTGCAGTGCAAAACAATACGAATAAGAAAGTCGCTTTTTTCATACTAAAGATTTTAATCAAAAATAAACACTACAAAGCTTATTCTGTATCTTTTTACGGCTTTTAACATTGAAAATGAAAACGGGTGTCTATCTTGCAGATAAATTTATCTATTTTTATTTATGCAAAAAGCAGTGCTCATTCTTTGTTTTCTACTAGCTAAATGCCCTGCCGCATCTGCACAAATTTTTGATTATACATCAACCTGCAAACAAGCTTACCAGTCAATATTTAAATTAAAAATTACTGAAGGATTGAAATTACTGGAAAAAGAAAAGAAAGAAAACCCATCCAATTACATGCCTTATTTCATAGAAAACTATGCAGATTTTCTTAAATTATATGTGAACGACAACAACGCGCTGTATAAAGCAACAACACCAAAAGTGGAAGCACGGCTGGAAAAACTAAAATACGGAAACAGTAACACACCCTATTATTTATACACGCAGGCAGACATTCATTTGCAATGGGCCATGTGTAAAATAAAATTTGGCGACAATTTAAGTGCCGTCTTTGAAGTAAAAAAAGCGTATTCTATGCTGCAGGAAAACCAAAGGAAATATCCTGATTTTAAACCCAATGTAAAAAGCTTAGGATTGCTGCATACGATTTTTGGTGCAGTTCCCGACAAATATAAATTCGGTGCAAAATTGCTTGGCTTAAAAGGTTCTATTGATGAAGGATTGAAAGAGTTAAATTCTGTAATGCAGGATGCTAATTTTCAGTTTAAAGAGGAAACAGTCATCATGTATACATTGCTGGTTTTACATTTACAAAAAGATAAATCCACTTCCTGGAACATGATAGAAAATGCCAATATTCCGCTAGGTGATAATTTACTGAATCATTTTATTGCTGCTACGGTGGCAGCACACACTGGCAAAAATGATAAAGTGATTTCAATTTTATCCAACAAACCGACTGGCACCGAATATTATCCTTTCCCGTTTCTGGATTTTTTTCTGGGCAATGCAAAACTGAATAAACTGGATGCAGATGCCGATGTACTTATTAAAAAATTTATGGTTAACAACAAAGGCCGTTCTTACCAGAAAGAAGCGTATCGGAAACTCGCATGGTTTTATCTGATTAACGGACAACCTGTTTTATATAAAAAATATATGCAGCAGCTTTTGACCATTAAGGATGCACCGACAGATGAAGATAAATCTGCTCAAAAAGAAGCGGAACAAAACTTTATACCACATAAAGAATTACTGAAAGCAAGAGTATTGAGTGATGGTGCTTACTATGATAAAGCGTTGGCTGTTGTAAATTCCATTCAAGCAGAAAAACTAAACCGTACACGTGACAAGATTGAATTTCATTACAGGAAAGCCAGAATTCTGGATGAACTGAACAATAAAACGGAAGCAATAAAATATTATTTGCTCACCATTCAGAAAGGAGAAGCATACAACTATTATTTTGCGGCAAATGCCTGTATCAAAGTGGCAAATATTTTTGAGAAACAAAACAAAAAAGCCAATGCGATCCAATATTACAAAAAAGCAATCGCCCTGGAAAAAGATGAATACACCAACAGCATCGAAGCCGAAGCCAAAGCCGGATTGAATAGATTGGGAAATTGAAATAAAATATGAAAAAATTATTGAAATATAGTTGGTTGCTTGCATTTATATTTATTGCTGCATATTCAATAAAAAAATACATCAAAAATAAAAATCCAAATACAAAATATTTTGTTGGACAAAAGCTAGATAGTTTGAATGGCGTTTATGTTTATTATAATGGAAGAGTTGGACACACAGGCAAACGAAACCTTTCTGAAGATGATTATAATATTGGATTAGAATATCAATGTGTTGAATTTGTAAAACGATATTATTATCAACACTATCATCACAAAATGCCTGATTCATATGGTAATGCAAAAGATTTCTATAATGATAGCATTGCTGATGGCAAATTAAATTCTAAAAGAAATCTGATACAATATAAAAATCCAAGCACTACAAAACCTGCAGTTGGCGATTTACTTATTTTTGATGGTCATGTTGGAAATAAATATGGACACGTTGCTATTGTTAGTTTTGTAGATGACAATAAAATTGAAATCATTCAGCAAAACCCAGGTCCTTTTGCAAAATCACGAATTAAGATAAAGCTTACAAAAAAAGAAAATCAATTCAAAATTGAGAGTGACAGAGTTTTAGGTTGGTTGAGAAAACCATAATTTATAGTAATTTCACACTAAAATTCCAATCACAAATAATGGCCATCCTGGAAAATCTTTCTTTAAAACCATACAATACATTCGGAATTGATGTGTGTACACATTATTTCACCCGTATAAAATCAAAACAAGATATGATTCATTTGATTACGGATGAATTTCAATATTATAATAAATACCTAATCATTGGTGGTGGCAGCAATATTTTATTATGCAATGATTTTGACGGCCTGGTTATACTAAATGAGATAGAAGGTATCGAATTGGTAAAAGAAGATGACGATGCTGTTTGGATAAAAAGTTACTCAGGCACAAAATGGCACGATTTGGTGTTGTACTGTGTTAACAACAATTACGGCGGCATTGAAAATTTATCGCTGATTCCGGGTACGGTTGGTGCCGCACCGATGCAAAACATAGGAGCTTATGGTGTTGAATTAAAAGACACATTTGATTCGCTCGAAGCGATTCATCTCATTTCCGCCGAAAGCAAAATTTTCAACAAAGATATTTGTCAGTTTGGTTACCGTGATAGTATATTTAAAAATACAGAAAAAGGAAACTACTTTATTTATTCTGTTACGTTGAAACTTTCCAAAAAGCCGAAAGTAAACAGTACTTATGGTGATATTCATAAAATACTAAACGAAAAAAATATTTCTGTGCCAACTATAAAAGATATTTCTGATGCTGTTATTGAAATACGTCAAAGCAAGTTGCCGGATCCGAAAGAATTGGGAAATGCAGGTAGCTTTTTTAAAAATCCGGAAGTAGAGAAATCAATTGCAGAAAAAATTCAACAAGATTTTCCGGATATGCCAAAATATGATTTACCAAACGGTAAAATTAAAATACCGGCTGCGTGGCTCATTGAACAATGCGGCTGGAAAGGCAAACAAATTGGACAAACCGGCAACCATGCTAAACAGGCATTAGTGATTGTGAATTATGGAAATGCCACAGGAAATGAGATCTGGCAACATGCTTTAACCGTACAAAAATCTGTTGTGTCAACATTCGATATTCTGTTGGAACCTGAAGTAAATATTATAACATAGCTTCCTGAAAATAAAAAAAAGGTCATTGTATAAACAATGACCTTTTTTTTATTTCTTATATTTTTTCTTGGTGGCTTTGTCTACCTCGTCTACCCGTTTATTCATGTCCAGACCGGGTGTTTTTACTTTTTCCGGTTTCACTTCCTCTTTCTTAGCCGGTTTTTTAGTTGCCCCTTTCTTAAAGGCATAACCAACCTCCACATTTAAGCCAAAAAAGTAATTTTTAGATTTTTTATAATCCGGATGCACCCTGAATGCGCTGGCATTGATATCATTCAACCCGAACTTAGTTTCCATCGCAATTCCCAAAAACATATTATTGTTGAACAGATAGTCAAAACCAAATCTTATCACACCAACACCTTGTATGGTTTTAAAATAAGATTTGTAATTATCACTTTGATTAGGAGAATATGCTGGGTAACCACCCGTTCCTAACTCAGAAGTTATCGGATAACCAACGGTAGTCGGATTACCGCCAACCGGTGTAATTTTGTAGGTCATCTGTGCATCCAGCATAAAATCCGTTTCAAAACCTACCAGCAATTTCATTCTCCAGTGGTAGTTATCGTCTGTAATTCTTATATGATCTTTTTGTCCGCGCAATAAAGGTGCAAAGCGATACAATACACCAAAACCCATGTATTTAAAATCTACCGTTTTCTGATGCTTACCAATTAACGCAGGATATTTTCTCCATTTAAATTCGTCTTCATAATTCTGGCCTTCCTGACAGTAATTAGCGAAAGCAACAAAACCATGCTGTTCCTTGAAATTATAACCACCTTCCACAAACACATGATAACTGAATTTCGGTTTATAGTCCAGCTCTTTACTGTTTTCTGCTAAAAAATAAGTGTTTTGAGCCAGCATGTAGGACAATCCCGGTGTGGCACCAACACTAATGCTGCCGCCTTTTTGTGCATAACTGCCTGTTGCTGTAAAAAAGAATAAAAAAATGAATGTAAATTTTATTAGTTTCATCTGTATAATTTTTTTGATTTTATTTGTTCAGATGGAATATCCGTGTTATTCATTACTTTTGAAAGCAATTTAAAACAAGCTATTTCATACAATAATTTTGACTTAAACAGACAAACAAAATCTTATAAAACTTGATTTCATTGCTGCATACTTTCCTCAAATATAGGAAAATGCATTAAAATATTCAGCTAAAACACCAATGAGCAGTAAAAAAAGCAGCCTTAGTAAATCCACTTTAATCAGAAGTATACAATGCTCCAAATCTTTATACCTGTATAAAAAAAATTACAGCCTGCGCGACAAACCTTCCGCTTCACAGCAACAACGATTTGACCGCGGGCACCGTGTCGGAAAACTGGCGCATCAGTTATTTCCAAATGGCAAAGATTGTTCACCGCCAAATCCGTTCAGCTATGATGAATCCATCGCAGCCACAAAATTATTAGTGCAGCAACAATTTCCGGTCATCTATGAAGCCGCATTTAAACACAACGGCATCATGGTAGCTCTTGATTTACTGGTTCAAAAAGATGGGAAATGGTATGCACATGAAGTAAAAAGTTCTTTTCGCATTTCCAATACCTATTTGCTGGATGCAGCTATTCAGTACTATATCATCACCAAAAGCGGCATTCCACTGGAAGACTTTTCTATTGTCACCATTGACAATGAATATGTCTTTGATGGCACTTTGGATATTCCGGCTTATTTCAAAACCACTTCTGTACTGGCAGAAATCAATGAACGAATTCCGTTTGTAGAAAAAACCATAGAAGCAGCCATTGCCACATTGGAAGCTAATACGATGCCTGAAATTTCGATTGGTGCACATTGTACTAAACCTTATCCATGTGACTTTCAAACCTATTGCTGGGCAAACATAGAAAAAGATGCTATTTGGTATTTGCCCGGAATTTCCATGCAGGAAAAAAGCAATTTTGTCGAAAAAGGCATCAGCACCGTGCATCAGATTGACAATATGGATGAGCTGAATTCACGTCAGAAAGTCATTATAAAAAGTTTTCAGACACAGCAACCACATATCCTTGCAGATAAACTAAAAGCATTTACAGCACCTATTCAATATCCGTTGTACTATTTCGACATCGAAGCATTTCAGCCGGCAATTCCGCTGTTTGTCAATACCAAACCGTACGACCGGATTCCATTCTTATATTCTTTGCATTACAAAGAAAATGAACATTCCGAATTACAACACATAAGTTATATATCACCGGTTGGTAACGATGACAGAATTCATTTTATTGAACACTTCTTACAGGCAACAGAAAAACCGGGACAGATTTTAGTATTTAACACGTTGATGGAAAAAGGAATTTTGTTTAAAATGATGAACGATTTTCCTCAATACAAAAAAGAAATTCTGGAACGCATCAACCGAATTATTGATGTAGAAATTCCATTTAAAGAATTGTATTACTATCATCCAGCGCAACAAGGCAGTTTTTCTTTAAAAGCAATCGGCAATGCTTTATTAGGTGTGGATGAATTTTCTAAAAGCGCTGTGAAAGATGGTGAAGAAGCAATGGCAGTCTACAACGAATTATTTTATTGGGAAAACAAAAACGAGATCAGCCAAAAGCTCAACGAGTTGCAGCAATACT
>JBIKPT010000142.1:0-7126 GCA_044357355.1 Chitinophagales bacterium | reverse complement strand
TAATTTTTCTCTGTTGTTGAAATAGAAAGCGGTTTTGTGTAAATCTGTATCTGAATAATTGGTAGTTCTTTTTAAAGCATACAAATGAAACAATGAAACATACGGATACTGTTGAATCCATTTTTGCAATGTATCATCCGACACCTCTTTTATAAGTGCAGGATTGGATAATATGTCGTTTAACTGTAAATTCATGTTACCAGTTGCCGAATGTGCGGTTGAAAATTTGTTGTACCAATCGGTCAAATATAGTGTTTAATAAGGTATTTTCCGTTTCAGAAAATTGCCTGTTTGCATCAAAGTTTTCTCCGTCTCTGAAAACCTGAGAAAAACTTTTTGTATTGTCACGTTTATTGATACATTCTACTTTTATGGAAATATTCAGTCTGTTTTGAGCGGTAGTTTCCGTGTTGGTAATGGCTACCGGATCGATATTATATTCAGTTATGACGGCACTGAATTCCAGGTCGCCATTTTCTCTGACCAGCGACAAACGTGTATCACGTAAAAATTTCTCTTTTATTTTTTCTGTAAAAGCAGGCGCTGCATTTGGGTTCTGCAAGGTTGCCACATTGGTAGTCTGTGCCATGCCAAATGTTTTCCAGTTCGGATCCACGCTTGCATCGGTGAAACGGTAAATTTTACAGGATGGAGTGGTGAGTGCAACTAATATAAGAATTGTCCATAGTCCACAGACAATAGACCATCGTTTCATGCGATGAATACTGTCTATTGACCATTGGCTATTGACTGATGACCATTGACTAATCTTCCAGTTCATACTCTTTTATTTTTCTGTACAAAGTGCGTTCAGAAATTCCTAAATCCAAAGCTGCATCTCTGCGTTTTCCTCTGTGCTTTTCCAGTGCTTTTAAAATCATGCTTTTTTCCATGTCAGCCAACGATAAACTGCTATCCACACTTTCTTCTTCATAATGAGGTTCTTCATTTATTATGATTGTCGGATTGGTACTGGTAGTTGATTCTATTGCAGGTAAATGTTTAGCGGTGTATACATTTGTATTGGTTACAGGAGCAGAACCATGTTCTTTACCGGAAACATCGCTAAAGTCAATTTTTGAAGCATCGTAATTGCCGCCGCTCATCTTCCATACAAAACTTTTCAAATCATTCAGATCGTGTTTGATGTCAAAAATCATCTTGTACAATAATTCGCGGTCAGTAAAACTGGAAGATTCATTTGCATTCACTACCATTGGCAAATTAGACATGTCGATGTCCGGAATAAATTTAGTCAGTTCCTCTTTCGTAACTATCTTATCTTTTGATAAAACAGAAACCTGTTCTGCAATATTTTTCAGCTCGCGTATATTTCCGGGAAAGCGGTAATTAATTAAGATGCCTTTTGCGTCTTCAGCCAGTTGCACCGGAGGCATTCTGTATTTTTCTGAAAAATCAGAAGCAAATTTTCTGAATAACACCGCAATGTCTTCTTTGCGTTCGCGAAGAGCCGGTACGAAAATCGGAACGGTATTTAAACGATAGTATAAATCTTCCCGGAATTTCCCCTGCTTAATCAATTTTGGTAAATCGACATTAGTGGCAGCCAATACACGTACATCTGTTTTTTGAACCACAGAAGAACCTACTTTCAGGAATTCACCGCTTTCCAATAAACGCAATAATCGAGCTTGAGTACCAATCGGCATTTCTCCGATTTCATCTAAGAAGATGGTTCCGCCATTTACCGTTTCGAAATAGCCTTTGCGTTTGTCGTGTGCACCGGTGAATGCTCCTTTTTCATGGCCAAATAATTCAGAATCTATCGTGCCTTCCGGAATGGCACCGCAGTTTACCGCGATGAAATTCTCGTGTTTGCGTGTCGACAAATTATGAATTATTTGAGAAAAGACTTCTTTACCTACACCGCTTTCGCCGGTAATTAAAATTGACAGATTGGTTGGTGCCACGCGTACGGCTACTTCTAACGCACGGTTTAAAGCAGCTGCGTTGCCTATAATTCCAAATCTTTGTTTTACTGATTGTAATTCCATTTTTTAATTTAGTAATGTAACAATGTATCAGTTTGTATTTACGAACAATTTATGAATTGGTAAATTGCTACATTGTTTAATTATTTCATTCAACAACTCTTCCTTTCAATGTTGCTTTATTGGCACTTTCAATATACACATTGACATAGTCGCCTGCTTTATAATTTCCTTTCGGGAAAATAATCACTTTATTTTGCTGATTTCTGCCACACCATTCTTCATCACTTTTTTTCGATGTCTTTTCTACCAACACCTCAAATGTTTTTCCGATATCTGCCAGATTATTTTGTAAAGAAAGCTGATATTGTACTTCTACAATTTCTGCCAATCTGCGTTTTTTTGTTTCCAGCGGAACGTCATCTATATATTTTTTTGCTGCTAAAGTGCCCGGTCGTTCAGAATAATAATACATGTAACTCATATCGTATTTTGCGTATTGCATCATAGATATGGTATCCTGATGTTCTTCTTCCGTTTCACCGCAAAATCCTGCAATCACATCTGAAGAAATGCCGCATTCCGAAATAATTTTCCTGATTGCATCGATTCTGTTAAGATACCATTCTCTGTCGTAGGTTCTGTTCATGCGTTCGAGGCAAGCTGAATTACCTGACTGTACCGGTAAATGTATATAATTACAGATGTTGTGATATTTTGCAATGGTGTGCAGTACGTCATCACCAATATCTTTCGGATGCGACGTAGAAAAACGAACACGCAATGATGGATTCACTTGTGCAACTGCTTCTAATAACTGCGCAAAGTTCATTATAACTGCAGCTTCTTTATTGGTTTGATTTTCTTCACCTTTCCATTTATAAGAGTCTACATTTTGTCCAAGCAACGTCACTTCACGATAACCGCGATTGAATAAATCATACGCTTCCTGCAAAATCGTTTCCGGATTTCTGCTGCGCTCACGACCGCGTGTGAATGGAACAACACAAAATGAACACATGTTGTCGCAGCCACGCATAATAGAAATAAATGCGGTAATTCCGTTATTGTCTAAACGAACCGGAGAAATGTCTGCATACGTTTCTTCGCGCGATAATAATACATTGACGCCTTTTTGTCCGCCTTCCGCTTCTTCCAGTAATTCCGGTAAAGAACGGTAGGCATCAGGTCCGACCACAATATCCACCAGTTTTTCTTCTTCCAGTAATTTTGCTTTCAAACGTTCTGCCATACATCCTAAAACACCTACCAGCATGCCCGGTTTTTGTTTTTTTATCTGATTGATATTGGTTAAACGCATGCGTACGGTTTGTTCGGCTTTTTCGCGAATGGAACAGGTATTCAATAAAACCAGATCTGCTTCAAATATGTTGGTGGTGATACCATATCCTTGTTTTCCCAGAATAGAAGCCACAATTTCACTATCGCTGAAGTTCATAGCACAGCCGTAGCTTTCTATATAGAAATGCTTGTTGTTTTTAAATTCAGACTCGTTCAAGGCTAAATTTAATGCTTCACCCTGACGAGTTTCATCGTGTTTTTTCTGTTCAAGATATTCTAAAAGTTCGCTCATTGCTAAGTTGTACGAGAAAAGGTATTAGTTGTATGTAAAAGGACTACGAAGATACGAAAAATAAGATATAGTGACAAATTGGCAGAGGGTTTTTATTGAAATTAGATTTTAGCGTTTAGAAATTAGATTTCTCAATATAAGTTTAAATGGTACAATTATTTTTTTTAGAAATTTATTTGTATTTTCATATATGCGAACAATTTTACTATCATTAATCACTTTTTTTATTGCCACAGAATTAGTCTATTCTCAGGATATTCCGTTTTCTCAATCAGTATATGATGCCAGAAAGCTAGCCTTGATTGATTCCTCTTTGAGGAATGTAAATAAAAGTTCGTCTATGATTCAGGCGAAGTTAGGATTACCGTTGCCACAATCCACTATTGACTATTATCTAAACAGAATGGCTACCAGTGGTGAATTTGATTTTGATCTGATAGAAATAGTAAGAGTTTTTTATTTCTCGAACGGTGAGTACGAACCTTTGTTGTTGCCAGGTATTTTAAGAGGTCCGAACTGGTTAACACCAAATGAATTAAAAAGGGTGTATTGGTCTGAGAATCACATAATAATGTGGACTTCATCTGCTTATTTATTAGAACAGAAGTATGGAAATGTTCTTATTCCTGATGCCAAGAAATTAGTAGAGCATTGGCTGGATTTGAAAATAAATTACGGTTTCTATGAGTATTTTTCTTCAGTATATTATCCTTTTACATTATCTGCAGTGCTTAATTTAGTAGATTTTTCTGATGATCCTGTTATTAAACAAAAAGCAGTGCTAGTTGCAAACAGATTGCTTAAAGAAGTTTTAATGGTAAGCAATAATAAAGGAGTTTATTATCAGTCTTCAGGAAGAACTGCATATGCACCAGGTGAGGCTAATGTTTTTCAAAGCCCATACAAAAGTAGCATTCAAAGTTTAATATATATGCTGACAGGTTTTGGTGATACACCCAATACTGCTAACGCATGGGCATTTTTAGCAACTAGTACCTTGAATGTAAAGGATATTGTAGAATCCTGGAAATCAAAACAGGATACTATATATTCTTTTGGTCACACACTAACTGAAGGATTTGCAATCAACAGCGTTTTGAGCCCTGTAAATAAAACTATTTTCCAGTGGAGTTCCGGTGCTTATTTTGATCCGGCTGTAGCCACTCAAACTTTTAGATTGTTAAGAGATTATAATCTATGGGATCACAAAGAATTCCTGGATTTTAAAGTCTTTAAAGACGTTCCTATTGACCTAATTCCTGCAGCTGCTGAAATAGGAGGTTCCATATCGACGAGTTCAGTGAACACGAGGGCAAGAATTGCAATGTTCAAAAATAAAACGGTCACGCTTCATTCCAATCAAAACTTCTTTAAAGGAAAAGCCGGATTTCAGCAGGTGATTTGGCAGGCTACAGCAGGTATTTTACCTGTTTATACTAAATCAGGTGGCCCTACAGATTTTATAGGAGGACAAAAGCTCACCGCCAATTCAACATTGCCATACATCGAACAAAAGAGCAATGTAGCTTTAATTATGTACAGAGCAAATAAAGATTTGGCGCTCTTTGGGTTTTCAGTTCACGATGTTGGTTTGAAGTTTTTAGAAGATAAATATGATGAAGTTGATTTCTTTGGTAAATGGATAGTTGGAAGAGAAGGAGACGGATATATTGCAGTTGCACGTCATTGTACAGATAAAGTCAATGGTATTTACACATGTGATGACCAGGACGGACAGGTTTGGGCCGTCGTTGTGGGAAATGCGGATATGTATGGCTCCTATGAAAACTTTAAAGCATTGGTTGCCAGTGCAAAAGTGGAAGAAAAATGGATTTTCAGGCTCAATAAACTGGAATGGGATTATTATGGTATGGTTGAGTTTGATGGTAAAAAAATAGAACATTACTGGTCAGGCAATATCTTGTCTTTTCCTCAAAATCCTACAACCAGTATTCAATATCTAAAAGGTGATGATGCCGGTTTCAATATTTACCCTAATCCTGCGAGTGATCAGTTTGCAGTAGTTCTTGATCAATCAATTTTTGGAGAATTAAATATACGTGTGCTGGATGTGACCGGAAAAGAAGTATATGCTGAAAAGACCAACAATTCCCGAATTAACAATGCCACCATACAAACGTCTTTATGGGAAAGCGGACTTTATACTATCATTATTGAAACAAAAGATGGAATAATGACTAGAAAGCTGATGGTGCAAAATTGATGATCAAATACATAATCATTTCAGTACAAAGCTTTTGAATCTGGAAACGAGTTGATTGTTCTTTTATCGTAACAGATGTTTCTAAAAAAGGAGAGCATTGGTAAATTTTCGCAGAATCTGCAACTTGATTTTTTTGAGATAATGTTCAGCATCCTATCTTTCAATCTTAAATTCCTTAAAATTCCTTAATTTTTCTTTAAACGGAACTATCTGTAATACTATTTAGTTTATTCCGGCGTATAAATGAAACGTAAGTTGTAAGGAATAAGTATTAAGTAAAAAATATTGACAACAACTATTATCATACTGGCAAGCATTTTATGTGTATTCTTTTTTTTAAGAAGAAAAAATAAGCCTGCGCCAAAAGATGTAATGCTTCCATCTTTTAATAACGAAGAAAACCTTAACGAGCCCATTTTCTCTTACTCCATTTATACGGTGGATGCCGTCTTAAATCATCGCTACGTAAATTATACGCATAAAGATTTTCCGAATCATGTTGGTATTTTAAAAGGTCAATACCTGGAAATTGAATGGAATATCCTGAATGCTGATTTAATCACCATAAGTGGTGTTGGTTTAGTGAAAGCTGTTGGCAGAAAAGCGTTTTATCCAACCGGAAATACTACTTATACGATTACAGCAAAAAACAAAGAATACGAAATGTCACAAACTATTTATGTGCGTGTTTTTCAATTAGCTGTTACAGATAATTTATTTACGAAGACGCCAAAAATCCGCATTCAATCACAGCAAATTACAAAGACACCTGTGTTAACCAAACAACCTCTATTTACTATAGATAAGCCAGTATTAACTACTGATAAATTAAATACTATAGGTTTAAATGAAGTATTGCAAAATAAAATAATTACAAAGTCTTTTATACAAAAAATAAATGACTATTTATCCTTGAATAAACCAACCAACTAAAAATAACCCCAATGGAAGAATTTAAAAATAACACGAGTTATCCAATAATTAACGTCAGCGGTTTTACCAAATTTTTCTGGTGGTGCTCCGGTGCCAATCAGGATGTATTGATGGAATGTCCGCAATCGGAACACAATAAATATGTAGGTATAGGCGCTACGGTTTTCTTTACCGGCGTGCTGGCTACACTTTCCGGTGGATATGCCTTGTTTAGTGTTTTTAAAAGTGTGTATCCAGCTGTAGCCTTTGGTATAATCTGGGGTTTGGTTATTTTTAATTTAGACAGATTTATTGTTTCCACCTTGCGAAAAGATGAATTATTCTGGAATGAATTTAAGCTGGTGTTGCCTAGATTAGTATTGGCAGTAATTTTAGCTATAGTGATTTCAAAACCACTGGAATTAAAAATATTTGAGAAAGAAA
>JBIKPT010000022.1:0-24351 GCA_044357355.1 Chitinophagales bacterium | reverse complement strand
AAATGCCGTTATTCATCAGTATGATGTTGTTTTTTGCGATCACTATGTGATGTTTCAGTACATTCCGGATAATTACAAAGGCAGGATTGTATTGCATGAACACAACTGCGAATATTTAATCTGGAAACGGTATGCCGGCATTGAAAAAAGCTGGCCAAAAAAACTGGCATTACTCAATCAAGCTTCCCGAATTAAAAAATATGAACGGCAAATTTGCAGGAAAGCTGATGTCATACTGGCAGCTCCGAATGATATTGAGGAACTGGTAAAGATTGGTGCCGATAAACAAAAATTCCTGGAAACTTACCACTTGGGTGACGACAGCTTGCTGGAACAAGAGAACCTGCAGTTTCAGCCTGACAACTACACCTTATTATACATAGGCACATTAAGCTGGGAAGCCAATATCGACGGATTACTCTGGTTTTATAAAGATATATTTCCGTTACTGAAGAAAAAAAATCCGGCGATTAAACTCCGCATCATTGGCAGACATCCGGACGAACGTTTAATACGAATTGCCGAGAACGACAAAGACATTATACTTGAAGGTTTTGTAGAAGAGCTGGAACCCTATTTCAGAGACAGCAATGTATTTATTACACCTTTGCGGTTTGGGAGCGGCATAAAAGTGAAAGTAGTCAATTCCTTATACATGGGTATTCCATGTGTAACAACATCTATCGGTGCGGAAGGGCTGAAAACAGAGGATGGCGAACACATGTTTATCAAAGACACTCCACAGGAATTTGCCGATGCAGTCAGCATCCTTTTAACCAATAAAACTGTTTGGAATAAAATCAGCAATAACGCAAAAGCGCTTGCAAGAAAATACTACACCTGGGACTATGTGCTGGAAAATATTCAGAAAGCCGTAGAGAAATAAAATTACTGGTAGCTGAGAAAAAAGTTACCACGACACCTTAAGTATATATTAGCCGTGATATTAAATTCATTATTGACATCAAAGCTGCCTTTAACTGTCTTTGCCACCACATCGTGTTCTGTAATGGTGATTTTACCGCGACTCATTGGGTAAATTTTACGAACACCTCTGATGGTTTTTAAAATTCCAAATTCAGCTCTGGTAATTCCTGGCGGTGAGCCTTCTGTAAGATATTCACCGGGAGCAGATGCATAGGTTTTAAAACCAAAAGCACCTATCACTGTTGCTCCGTTCAACTCAAAACCCGTCATCACCAAACTATCATCCTGCAACGTATTCAGTGAATCGACACTTAAAATACTCATCACAAACGACGTATCACCGGACACAATGATATTAAAAGTGTTTAAGGATGTATTGGTCGTATCAACATTGGAATTTCCACCCGGATCCGGTATCACTTTATTGCCAACACTGCATGCGCTTACCAAGGCTACAAGCATTGCCAGTAAAATACCATAATATCGGAAATTGAATTTCATAGGTGACTGCTGTAAAGATACTAGTTTTTCTTAAAACCTTTTGATATTTACTAAATTTAAGAATTTGAATGTAATTAAATTGCTTATTTTTGTCTGTTGAAGATGTCTGTTTCCGTACATAATTTATCGAAGTTTTATGCTGACCAAAAAGCGGTAGACAGTATTTCATTTTCTGTAAAAAAAGGAGAAATCCTGGGTTTTTTAGGTCCGAATGGTGCCGGAAAATCTACCACCATGAAAATGCTGACCTGTTACCTGCCACCCAGTGCCGGCACGGCCTCCGTTTGCGGACTGGATATTGTGAAACAACCATTAGAAGTTAAACAGAAAATCGGCTACCTGCCGGAAAATAATCCGCTGTATTACGATATGTATGTGAAGGAATTTCTGGAATTTGCATACCATATCCAAGGTCGGCAGTCAACTGGCGACAGTCAACGAAGAATTAAAGAGACTATTGATTTAGTTGGTTTAAATATTGAACAACATAAAAAAATTGGTCAGCTTTCCAAAGGTTACAAACAGCGGGTTGGACTGGCGCAAGCGCTGATTCATAATCCTGAAATTTTGATTTTAGACGAACCTACCTCAGGCTTAGATCCAAATCAATTAGTGGATATCAGAAACCTGATTAAAGAACTGGGCAAAGAAAAAACCATTATTTTTTCTACGCACATCATGCAAGAAGTGCAGGCTGTGTGCGATCGCGTCATCATCATCAACAAAGGGAAATTAGTAGCAGATGATAAAACAGAGAATTTACAAAACATATTAAACAATGAAATTTTAATTGAAGTAGAATTTGAAAAAACGATTCTGCTGGATGAATTACAACAAATTCAACAGGTACATTTAATTGACAAGCTATCAGACACCAATTATATTTTACACGGAAAAGACAGCATGCAATTGCGAAAAGATATTTTTGCATTTGCCGTAAGCAAGAACAATCCGTTGCTGACGTTAAAACAGGAAAATAAAAGCCTGGAAGATATCTTCCAGCAATTGACGAATAAAATTTAAAACACATAGACACATAGTAAAGTATGGTATAACAAGAAAAAGATAACGAATCATAGTCATTCATCGAAGATGAATGCTATTGTCTAACTAAGCCAACGTTTATTATCTGCCTGCCAATATGCTTTATTAAAAAAACCTATGTTTCTATGTGTTTCAAAAAATAATTAGAATGAAAGCCATTTTTAAAAAAGAACTCAACTTATTTTTCTCTTCGCTGATAGCATATATCAGCATGGCGGTTTTCTTTGTGGTGCTGGCTTTAAACTTATTTATTTTTCAGGGAAATATTTTAGACAGCAACTATGCTACGTTAGATACTTTTTTTACATTGGCTCCGTGGATTTTATTGTTTTTAATTCCGGCTATTACCATGCGTACTTTCGCCGATGAAAAACAAAACGGCACCATCGAATTTTTAACGACCAAACCGGTTACCGATTTTCAAATCGTCATTGGAAAATATTTAGCAGCACTCGTTTTGTGGACATTTACTTTTTTGCCAACACTCATTTATTTTGTTTGCGTAAAAAAATTAAGTCTTACCGAAGCACCAATAGACAGCGGCGCAACCTACGGCAGTTACATCGGTCTGTATTTTCTGGGTGCGGTTTTTGTGGCGATTGGCATTTTTTCGTCTTCCATCACCAACAACCAAATCGTCGCTTTTTTAGTCGGTGTATTTTTGTGTTATCTGATGTATGATGCCTTTTTCAGAATCAGTTCTCTGCAGGTATTTCAGGGCCAGCTGGATTATTTTATTCAGTCCATCGGATTAAACGCACATTACGATTCTATCAGTCGCGGTGTAGTGGACACCAGAGATATTATTTATTTTATCAGCGTGATAAGCTTATTTATAATCGGAACAAGAACAGCATTGGAAAGCCGTAAATGGTAAAGCCTTTTTGTCATTCTGAACAAAGTGAAGAAACTTGTTTAAGATAAATTAGAAAAAAGATGCTTCGTTCCTCAGCATGACAAAGAGGAAAAAACAAAAATGAGAAAACACTACCTCATACAATCCATAAAAGTATTAGCCATTAGCTTATTGGCGGTTATCGTCATTAATCTGATTTCTAATTTCTTTTATCATCGTTTTGATTTAACCGAAGAAAAAAGATATACGCTTACATCTTCTACTAAAAAATTACTGAATGGCTTAGACGGAAAAATTGACGTAGAAGTTTACCTGAGCGGCAAAGATTTACCTGCAGGTATAAAGATTTTACAAAATGAAACACGCGAATTATTACAGGAATTTCGCACCAATTCCAAAGGCCTGGTCACCTTTCACTTCTTTGATTACAACAGCATTAAAGACCAGAAAAAACGGGAAGATTTCCAGATGGAATTGGTGAAAAAAGGATTGCGTCCCACCAACCTCGAAGTGAAGTCTCAGAGTGGCTTCACCGAAAAACTCGTATTTCCCGGTGCTATTATCAAAGCGAACGGAAGAGAAATTCCTGTGCAAATTCTGGAAAATCAATTTTCTGTAGGTGCGCAAGGTTCCCTGAACAATTCTATTAGTTTCTTAGAATACAAACTTGCCAACAGCATACAAAAAATCACGAAAGACCATCCGACAAAAATTGCGTTTTTGCAAGGTCACGGAGAATTAGGTATTGAACCACTTCAGGAATTTTTGAAAGCGCTGGCTGAACAAAATTTCATTTTAGATAAAGTAGAATTAGATAAAGATAAACTGCTGAATAGTGAAATTGATATTTTACTGATTGCCAAACCGCAAACCGCTTTAAACGATTATGAAAAATTTCTTATTGACCAGTATGTGATGAGCGGTGGCAAAACCATGTGGCTCTTAGATAATATTATTTGCGATTTAGATAGCTTTAAACTGGCACCCAGCATTGTGGCCGTTCCGCGTGAGTTGAACCTGGATGATTTGCTATTCCGTTATGGCGTGCGCGCCAACCATAATTTAGTGCTGGATCTATACTGCAATCAAATTCCGATTATTGAAAGTGTAGGTGGAAATCCGCAGCCGAAATTATTTCCATGGGTATTTTATCCGGTGTCGGTCAACAAAAAAAATCATCCGATTGTAAAAAATCTGGATCCTGTGGCGTTTAAGTTCGTGAGTTCTCTGGATACACTGAATAATCCGAATGTAAAGAAGACTATTTTACTTTCATCTTCTTCTTATTCACGTGCGCAGCAAACGCCGTTTCAGATTTTTCTGGAAGGTGCTAAACAAAAACCAAATCCATACCTGTTCAATCAAAAAGATATTCCATTAGCTGTTTTGTTAGAAGGTGAATTTTCTTCGCTGTATAAAAATCAATTTACGGCTGATTTACAAAAATTACTGGCGATACAAAATGTTACGTTCAAACCGAAAAGCAATCTGAACAAGATGATTGTGATTGCGGACGGTGACATTGCCTCTAATGATTTAGATGCGAAAGGTGTTCCTTTGGCTTTAGGTTATGATAAATATTCCAGACAAGTTTTTGCCAACAAAGATTTCCTGCTGAATTGCGTGGAATATTTAGTGGACGATAATAATTTGATTGATGCGCGCAACCGCGAAGTAAAAATGCGTTTGCTGGACAAAGCAAAAGTACTTGAACAAAAAACAAAATGGCAGATTGCAACATTTGCCTTTCCGTTATTATTGATTTTAATTTTCGGTGTCATTTATTCTAATAGAAGAAAAAGAAAATACGCGAAGTAGATTATCATTTCAGGCTCTACGAAAAATCTCACAGTATTTTATCCGGATACTTCGGTCAAGATATCAAATTAAAAAAGCCATGCATCTTGCATGGCTTTTTGTTATGTTGTTGATTAGCTTACGCCATTTCTTCTTCAGAAATAAATACCGCGCTGTCATCCACACCGGAAATAATTCTGCCGCAATGTTCGCAAGTACTGATTTTCTTTTTTGTTCTGATTTCTGATTGTGTTTGTGGCGGAATAAATCCGAAACAACCACCGCAAGCATTTCTGCTTACTTTCACTACAGCCAAACCATTTTTGTACGATTTACGAATTCTGTTAAAAGCCAGCAAGAAACGTTCTTCTACTTCTCCTTCCATTTCTTTCGCTTTCATGTTTAATTCCTTTTCCTCTTTCTCAGTATCTTTAATGATATTCTGTAATTCCTTTTTCTTAATATCTAAATCTTTTTCTTTAGAATCTAAGCGTTTTTGAATTTCGTCCAGTTGTTTCTGGTGGTTTTCAATCGTGAAATTTGCCTCTCTGATTTTTTTCTCTGCTAATTGAATTTCTAATTTCTGTAATTCAATTTCTTTATTTAATGCATCAAACTCACGGTTGTTTTTTACGTTGTGCAATTGTTTGTCGTATTTGGTAATCAAACTTTGCGCTTCTTTCATCAACGTTTTTCTGTGTTCGATTTCGGCTTGTGCATCGTCAATTTCTACCTGTACTTTCGATACACGTTTTTGAGTGCCTGCAATCTCGTCTTCCAAATCAGCTACTTCAATCGGTAATTCACCTTTTAAGATGTGAATTGCATCGATTTTGGAATGGATAGCTTGTAATTCTTCTAACTGCTCTAATTTGTCAGCAACGGTGGTCAATTCTTTCTTACGTGCCATTATTTGTAATTTATTGGATTAGTGTTGATTGTCGAAATTCGAACGGCAAAAGTAGGAAATTTTTCCGATATTATTTTGTTAAATAATTGTGCAGTGAACTGTTCGCTTTCATAATGACCAATATCTGCTATAACAATCTGATTATCAGCATCAAAGAATTGGTGGTATTTAAAATCTCCGGTAATGAAGATATCTGCCTTTTGTGCAACAGCATTTGGAAGCAGAAAACTGCCGGAACCACCGCACAAAGCTACTTTTTGTATATTTTTGTTTAAAAGTGCCGTATGGCGAATACAATCCGTCTGCATATTCTCTTTCAGGAAAATTAAAAACTCAGCTTCCTCCACCGGATTTTCCAGTTCACCAATCAATCCGGAACCAAGCTCCTGAAAAGCATTATCCAGTGTAATCACTTCATATGCTACTTCTTCATACGGATGGTTGGCTTTCAACGCGTGCAGAATTTTTGATTCTAAATAATTGGGAAAAATCACTTCAATTTTGTGTTCCTGTTCTGTGCTTCTGTTATTCCTGACACCTATAACCGGATTTGAATCCTTATTTCCTTTAAAGGTTCCAACGCCATCCACACTGTAACTGCATTCGCTGTAATTACCTATATTTCCTGCACCTGCAGCAAACAATGCGTTCAGTAAGGCATCTTTATTTGCTGAGGGAACATAAGTATATAATTTCTTTAGCTTGCCGTTTTTGGGTTCCAGGATTTTTCGGTTTTTTAGTCCTAGTTTATCTGCAATAATATTATTTACGCCGAGTTTCACATTGTCTAAATTCGTGTGGCAGGCATAAATAGAAATATCATTTTTAATGGCTTTAATAACAACTCGCTCTATATAATTTTTACCGGTAATCTTCTTTAATCCTGAAAAAATAATAGGATGATGCGCTACTACTAAATTGCATTTTTTGGCAACTGCCTCATCAATTACACTTTCAATCGCATCTAAACAAATCAAAACACCGGTACATTCTGCCAATTTGTCGCCAATAAGTAATCCTGCATTATCATATGACTCTTGGTATGATATTGGAGCAAAATCTTCGATAGTCTGGATTATTTCGGCTATTTTCATGTAAATACAGTTATTTTAAAACATAAATTTATGCTTTAATCGGTTAAAAAACTTAATAAAACACATAGATTCGAAACTTAGAAACTATATGTTTAATAAAATAAAATTGAAAATACTTAAAAAAATACTACTATTTCCGTTCGCTGTCATTTATGGTTTCATTATTTGGCTGAGAAACTGGCTGTATAAAACCAATTTTATCGGTTCCACCGATTTTGAAATTCCGATTTTTACCATCGGAAACCTGAGTATGGGTGGCACAGGTAAAACGCCATTTGTGGAAATGCTAATAGAACTACTGCACGATCGCTACCATATAGGCGTGCTTAGTCGAGGATACAAACGGAAAACAACCGGTTATGTTGATGTGCAACCAACTCATAATGCAAAAGAAGTAGGCGACGAACCACTGATGCTAAAATTGAAATATCCGATGGTGCACGTGAGTGTCGGCGAACAACGGGTTTTTGCTATTCCGCAATTATTAGGCAAATATCCGGAAACTCAGGTAATTTTACTGGATGATGCCTTCCAGCACCAAAGTGTGCGACCTGATATCAATATTTTACTGACCACTTATGATAAACCTTTTTATGACGACCTGATTTTGCCGCTCGGCACGTTGCGTGAGTTTGAATCCGGTAAAAGCAGAGCAAATATTATTGTGATGACCAAATGTCCGAAAAACATAACGGACACAGAACAACAGCAAATAATATCAAAAATTAAACCTTCTGCAAATCAGAAGGTGTTTTTCAGCACTATAGAATATGGCTTGCCCTACAATATTTTAAACCCAACCGACAGGCTTGATTTAAACAATCATAACAACCAATTGCTGATTACCGGCATTGCCAATGCCAACCTTTTAAAAACCTATCTGGAGGAAACGGCTAAAGACATTGTACATTTTAATTTTGACGACCATCATTTTTTTGAGCAGCACGAACTGGAAAACATCAGAAAAAATTATCCGGAATTTACAAAATGGATAACTACCGAAAAAGACGGTGTTCGGCTGGCATTCCATAAAAACTGGCTATTGGAAAACAATATTTCTTTGTATTGTCTTCCCGTGAAAACGAGATTAATCGGCAATGATGCAGCAGATTTTGCAGAAACGGTTAGAGGATTTCTGGATTATTTTTATAAGGATGAGATGGTCGTATCCGACCTTCCGGAACCGGAATAGTCATTACAATGAATTTTCACACAAAAGGATATTTTTAAATAAATTTTCTTATATTTGTATAGCCTTCGCGTACATATTCAAACCATTCTAGTGTTTAGTATGTTTCGCACCATAATTATCACTTAAAATTCACTACAAAGAAATTTGTGTCCGCGGACACAACAACATTAAAATTAAACACATGAATTACAACACAGACAGGAATGATATCGAAATGCGTGAATACGGCCGCCATTTACAGAAAATGGTGGATTATGCTGTAAGTTTACCCGACAGAAAAGAGCGCCAGAAAGTAGCGGAAAATATTATACAACTGATGGGTATCCTGAATCCACAGTTGCGCAACGCAGCAGATTACAAACACAAGCTTTGGGATCATATTTTCATTATCTCTAATTTCAAATTAGACGTAGATTCTCCTTATCCGAAACCAACCGAAGATACTGCCAGAATTAAACCTGCTGACTTACCATATCCGCAGAAAAGAATTCGCCTGAAGCATTACGGTAAAAACGTGGAAGCATTGGTGGAAAAAGCCATCAACATGGAAGATGAAGGAAAAAAAGAAATCTTCACGGAGATTATTGGTAACTTCATGAAAATGGCCTACAAAAACTGGAGCAATGAAGAAGTAAGCAATGAACTGATAAAAGAAGACATGAAATCGTTATCAGGCGGTGAACTGGAAATCAGTGCAGATATGAATATTGAAAGCATGACGCGCAACCAGCAAAGTCAACGCAAATTCTCTTCCAACCAAAACAGAAATAACCAAAACAGAAACAGAAACCAAGGCCAGAATCGCAATCAAGGTCCAAACCGAAACAACAACAATAACAATAGAAATAATAACAACAGAAGCAATTTCCCGAATAACAACAATCGCAATAATAATAATAATAATAATAATAATCGCTTCAATAAAAATCAATAATGAGTGCAGATGCTTTTGAAGTAAGAGGTGGCAAATCCTTAAGCGGAACAATTATACCACAAGGCGCAAAGAATGAAGCGCTTCAAATTTTATCGGCAGTTTTATTGTCGGATGAAGATATTACCATTTCCAATATTCCGGACATTTTAGATGTCACTGTACTGATAGAATTATTGGCTGAAATGGGCGTAAAAGTCACCAAACAAAGCAGTGACACCTATACCTTTAACGCAAAAGATGTAGATCCGGATATTTTACTGACAGAAAATTTTAAAAGACGCGCCGGCCATTTACGAGGTTCCGTAATGATTTTAGGTCCACTATTGGCAAGATTTAAAAGAGCTTATTTGCCAACACCCGGCGGCGACAAAATCGGCAGAAGAAGATTAGATACGCACTTTTTAGGGTTTGTAGAATTAGGTGCAAAATACCAATTCGACAAAGAGCATTCTTTTTATTCCTTAACGACAGAAAAACTCATTGGAAAGTATATTTTACTGGAAGAGCCAAGTGTAACCGGAACCGCTAATATTGTCATGGCTGCTGTTTTGGCAGAAGGTGAAACTACCATTTTCAACGCTGCCTGCGAACCGTATTTACAGCAATTGTGCGCTATGTTGAATAGAATGGGTGCAAAAATCTCAGGCATTGGTTCTAATTTATTGAAGATAGAAGGCGTACAAAAACTCGGTGGCACTGAACACCGTTTATTGCCGGATATGATTGAAATAGGCAGTTTTATCGGCCTCGCCGCGATGACAAAATCCAACATCACCATTAAGGATGCACGGACTGATATGTTAGGTGTGATTCCAACGTATTTTCAAAAATTAGGCATACAATTGGAATTCAAAGGCGATGATATCGTGATTCCAGCACAAGATTCTTATGAGATACAAACATTTATTGACGGTTCCATCCTGACAATTTCTGACGGACCATGGCCGCTTTTCACACCAGATTTACTAAGCATTGTATTGGTAATTGCGACACAGGCAAACGGCAGTGTGTTGATTCACCAGAAAATGTTTGAATCGCGTTTATTTTTCGTAGATAAGCTGATAGATATGGGCGCTAAAATCATTTTATGCGATCCGCATCGTGCTACGGTTATCGGGCTCAACAGAGAATATAATTTGCGCGGCATCAATATGAGTTCTCCGGATATACGTGCCGGTGTTGCCTTATTAATTGCAGCCCTTTCTGCCGAAGGCAAGAGTACAATTTCAAATATTCACCAGATAGACAGAGGTTATCAGTACATAGACAAACGTTTGCAGGATTTAGGTGCAGATATTAAACGTTTGTAGCTGGTTTTTCGCAGTTGGCATGACGATTTCTACTTAAATTTTTCACGTTGAAAATATTACGTTTTATTAACGATAATTGTGGATAAACAAGCATGTTTTTATCCTGATTTCAGACTTCATTTTTGTATCTTTACTCATTACAATATTCACTGTAAAAAGTCGGCTTATTTTTACAAAAAATACCTTGCTTTTTACACTTGTTTAACACCAAAAAATATGAGCGAAGAAGTTTTAGACGAAGTTAAAAAAAGCGCAAGTTACGGCGCGGAAAACATCACCGTTTTAGAAGGATTAGAAGCGGTGCGTATGCGACCGGCCATGTACATTGGTGATATCAACACGCGCGGTTTGCACCATTTGGTTTATGAAGTGGTAGATAACTCTATTGATGAAGCATTAGCCGGACACTGTAAAAACATCTTTGTTACGATTCACGAAGATAATTCTATTTCTGTTTTAGATGACGGACGTGGTATTCCGGTAGATATGCACGTGAAAGAAGGCCGTTCGGCTTTGGAAGTCGTATTAACCGTTTTACACGCAGGTGGTAAATTTGATAAGGATTCCTATAAAGTTTCCGGTGGTTTGCACGGCGTGGGTGTTTCTTGTGTAAATGCGCTTTCCACTCAATTAATTGCTACAGTTTATCGCGATGGAAAAGAATATCAGCAGGAATTCGGAATTGGTATTCCAAAATATCCGGTAAAAGAAGTTGGTCCGTCTGATATTCGTGGTACAAAAATCCATTTCAAACCGGATGCTACTATTTTCACTACCACAGAATACAATTATGACACCTTGGCTGCACGTATGCGCGAATTAGGCTATCTAAATCGCGGCATCAGCATCACTATTACAGACAACAGAAACAGAGACGAAAATGGCGTTCCTTTCTCAGAAACGTTTTTATCAGAAGGCGGTTTGCGTGAATTTGTTCAGTTTTTGGATAAAACCCGTCAACCTTTAATTCCTGAAGTAATATACATGGAAGGTACACGTGACAACGTTGTCGTTGAAGTGGCGTTCCAATACAATGATTCTTACAATGAAAATATTCACTCGTATGTAAACAACATCAATACCATTGAAGGCGGTACACACGTAGTGGGTTTCAGAAGAGCATTAACCCGTGTTTTTAAAAACTGGGCAACTAAAAATGATTTGTTTAAAAATTTGAAAACTGAAATCAGCGGTGAAGACTTCCGGGAAGGTATCACTTGTTTAGTTTCTGTAAAAGTACCGGAACCTTCTTTTGAAGGTCAAACCAAAACAAAATTAGGCAACTCAGAAGTCGATGCAATTGTAGCAGGCGTTGTAGGCGAGCATTTAGAATATTTTCTGGAAGAGAACCCTAAGGAAGCACGTATAATTGTCAATAAAGTAATTCTGGCGGCAACAGCACGTATGGCGGCGAAAAAAGCCAGAGAATTAGTACAACGCAAAAGTGTATTAGGTGGCTCCGGCTTACCGGGGAAATTATCCGACTGTTCTGATAAAAATCCGGATGCCTGTGAGTTGTATTTAGTCGAAGGGGACTCTGCAGGTGGAACGGCTAAACAAGGCAGAAACCGTGCGTTTCAGGCTATCCTACCATTGAGAGGTAAAATACTCAACGTGGAAAAAGCGATGGAACACAAGATTTATGAAAATGAGGAGATCAAAAATATTTTCACGGCATTAGGCGTAAGCAAAGGTGTGGAAGGTGATGAAAAAGCATTGAATATTGTAAAACTACGTTATCACAAAATAGTCATCATGTGTGATGCCGACGTAGATGGCAGCCACATTACAACGCTGATTTTGACATTCTTCTTCCGCCACATGAAAGAGCTGATTGAGAACGGATATATTTATATCGCTTCTCCGCCATTATATTTAGTGAAGAAAGGAAACAAACAACACTATGCATGGAATGATGACCAGCGCAAACGATTTATAAAAGAACTGGCAGGCGAAGGCAAAGAAGACAGCGTACACACACAACGATATAAAGGTTTGGGTGAGATGAATGCAGAACAATTATGGGAAACCACGATGAATCCTGAAACAAGAACACTGAAACAAGTGAGTATAGAAAATGCAGCGGAAGCAGACCATATTTTTTCCATGCTGATGGGTGATGAAGTACCACCACGCAGAGAATTTATTGAAGCACATGCAAAATATGCTAAGATTGATGTGTAAGAAATTTGCAAACACAAAGTCCATTCTGTCTGAATGGACTTTTTTTATTAAACAATTTTAATAGTTATACTAATTAATATAGATTAATTATATGCTCAAGACGCCAGTTTTACTTTTAATCTTTAACAGACCTGATCATACTCGTCGGGTACTGGATTCTATTCGAAAGGCAAAACCGGAACGATTATATATTGCTTCAGACGGACCAAGAAAGAACAATAAGGAAGATGAACGTCTTTGTGCTGCAACTAAAGAAGTGGTTGAACATATTGATTGGCCATGTGATGTAAAAAGACTTTACAGGGATGAAAATATGAGCTGTGATTATGCCATAATTGATGCTGTTAACTGGTTTTTTTCTATGGAAGATGAAGGCATAATTCTGGAAGATGATTGTATACCATCTGTTTCATTTTTTCAATACTGCAGTTTACTGCTTCAGGCATACAGAAACAATCCGGGTATTGCTATGATTAGCGGTACGCTCTTTTATAACAAAGAACTAACATCTAAACACAATTTTTACATCAGTGATTTTATGTATACCTGGGGATTTGCAACCTGGAAACGCGTATGGACAGATATTGATTTTTATCGAAAAATAGATTATAAAATAGCTGAACAATGTTTAATGAAGCGTTATAATAATCATGCTTTATATGTAGAGTCGCATTTGCGCATATTAAGAGACGCTGAAAAGGAACCTATTCCATATTGGGATTATAGCTTCTTTATTCATAACCTTTGCAAAGGCATGTCAGGGATTATTCCGAATGTAAATTTGGTGAGTAATATCGGAAATTCCGGCACACATTTTATTGATTCCAAAAGCCTGCTTTTAAATACACCCATTAGTGAACTGACTATTAAAGAAAATTTCTTATCTACTGTTGGCACGCTGACAGAAAGCCACAAAAAGAAGATAATGAAGGCTATAGTACAAAAAATTTATCCGGTAGGCATTAAAAATAAGCTACATCTTTTAAAGAAAAAATTAAGTTCAATGCTAAAATTATGGTAATTTAGCTTTTCTTATAATCAAATGAATTGTAGAAAATATAAAAGGCATACTTCTTTATATTTTATAAAAGATTAAAAATAAATGTTGAATACACCTGTTTTATTAATTGTCTTTAACAGACCTGAGGAAACAAAATTGGTATTCGAAAAAATCCGATTAATTCAACCACGGAAATTATTTATTGCTGCTGATGGACCCAGGGTGGATAAAGAAGGTGAAAAAGAGTTATGTAAAGATGTACGTTCTATTGTTAGCCAAATAGACTGGAATTGTGAAGTAAAGACATTATTTAGGAAGGAAAACCTGGGTTGTGGAAAGTCTGTGAGTGGTGCCATAGAATGGTTTTTTGATAATGTAGAACAAGGAATAATATTAGAAGATGATTGCTTACCCGACCAAAGCTTTTTCACGTTTTGTGAAAATTTATTGGAATATTACAAAAATGAACCCAGGGTAATGCATATTGGCGGAACCAATTCACAGTTCGGCAAGGTTAGAAATAAATATTCATATTATTTTTCCAAATACCCGCACATTTGGGGTTGGGCTACATGGAGGCATTCCTGGAGAAAGTATAAGTATTCTTTTACAAATGAAGACGAAAAAAAATTAGACAATGTTTTCAAATCATATTGTTTTAATGAAAAAGAAATTGAATACTGGAAACACCATTGGGTTTTAGTAAACGGAGAGAATAAGATAAACACATGGGATATTCAATGGACATTTACCTGTTGGTTTAATAATGGTATTACGATTGTACCGAATACAAATCTTATAACGAACATAGGTTTTAATTCTAAAGCAACACATACTAAATCAGACTCAAAACTGGCAAACATCCCTTCTGAAAAAATTGGTTATTTAAAGCATCCGACAACACTTATTATCGATACCATTGCAGATGACTATACATTTACAAAATATAATTTACATAAACAACCATTGCACTTAAAATTGAGAGAGTGGGTAGTTAGGTGGTTACCAAAACCTGTGAAAGATAAATTAAAAAAAGCTATAAGATGATTAATGCAGTTAGAAAATTAATTTTTTATATATTCAATAAACTGATCCCAGCTTTTTGGATTAATCAGGCCATTAAAACAGAACAGATAAAACTAGCTGAAAAGGGATGTATTTTCGGCAAACAAACCAATATACTTCATGATGCACGAATAATTAATTTTCAGGGAAATAAAAATAATATTAATATTGGTGATTTTTGTACTGTAAGGGGTGAGTTGCAGATTAATGAATATGGTGGAAAAATTACTATTGGTCATTACTCATCTGTTGGAGAATATTCCAGAATATGGTCAGCTGCTGAGATAGTAATTGGCAACAGTGTTCATATTTCTCATGGTGTAAATATTATTGATAACAACACACATTCATTAGATAGCAAGGAAAGACATAATGAATATGTTGAGATTATTGAAAAAGGAAATATAAAGAAAAAAGGAAATATTGGTTCTGCACCGATTTTTATAGAGGATTATGTCTGGATAAGTTTTAATGCATCTGTTCTAAAAGGCGTAACCATTGGGAAGGGAGCAGTGATTGCCGCTAATGCAGTGGTCACAAAAAATGTAGCCCCTTATACAATAGTGGCAGGTAATCCTGCAAAATTTGTAAAATTAATTGACTAAATTATTTCAAAAAATTGAAGTGTAAAATAAATAGTAATATCTTTAAAAAAATAGAATAAATGAATTGTTTATTGTGTTCATCAGGTGATGTGGTAATAAAAGAAACTGTATCTAGAGAAGATTTATTAAATCTTTGGAAAAGAGATGTTGATGTAACTGATGATATTAAAACAGCAGTTATCAATAAATATCACTGTAATAATTGCACACTGACATTTTATGATCCGGTAAATGCCGGCGGAAATAAATTTTATTCCGCCTTAGGTGAATACGAATGGTATTACCTGCATCCAGGAAAAACAGAATATGATTATGTTCAGAAATTAATTAACGAGAACGCTAAGGTTTTAGACATCGGTTCGGGCAGAGGAGAATTGTTTAACCGGACAAAAAAGAAAATATATTATACTGGATTAGAGTTAAGCAACAAAGCGGTAGAATTGGCACAAAGTGCGGGAATCAATGTAAAAAATGAAGACTTATTAGTACATGCAGATTCTCATGTTTCTGAATATGATTTAGTAACTCTGTTTCAGGTGTTGGAACATTTAACGGAATTGGATAAATTTATAACAGCTATAAAGGATTGTTTAAAACCTGGTGGTTTGTTTTGTATTGCCGTTCCAAACAATGATGGTTTTATTTCTTATACACCAAATTATATTTATAATATGCCGCCACACCATACAATATTATGGACAGAAAGTTCTTTACGGTATCTGGCTGAAAAATTTGATTTTAATGTTGTTGATGTTGAACTTGAATTATTACAAGATGTTCATAAAGAGAATGCATATCTTTCTTACCTGATTTATATTATAAAAAGATGCACTTTTCAACCAGTATTGTTACTCGAAAATAGTAAATCACATCAGCTCATTACAAGAATTGCAAGCAGATTGCTTAGAAGTTTTCTTTTTAGAAAACTGACAATGTCAATCTTTACCAGTAAAGTAAAATATGGTCAAAGTATAATTGTTACATTGCAAAAAAAATAATTTAGTCATCATGAAATACCTAAATCTTGGCTGCGGAAGTCATTACTCAACAGAAAAAGAGTGGACAAATCTTGATTTTATTTCTTTTGGTGAAGGTGTAATTGCACATAATTTATTATCTGGAATTCCTTTTGAAAATAATAGTTTTGATTTAGTTTATCATTCACATGTTCTAGAACATTTCTCAAAACAGGACGGAGAAAATTTTATAATGGAATGTTTGCGTGTTTTAAGACCCAACGGTGTATTAAGAATTGCTATTCCAGATCTAGAACAAATTGCAAAGCTGTATTTAAGGTTTTTAGAGTTAGGGTTAAATGAACCTGAAAACGTTATTATAAAAGCAAATTATGACTGGATGTTAATTGAAATGTATGACCAGACAGTACGAAACCATTCTGGGGGAAATATGGGAAAATATCTTTTTCAGGATACAATAGTAAATGAAGAATTTGTATTTGAAAGAATCGGAAAAGAAGGGAAAGATCTTAGAAATACTTTTTTATCATCAAAAAATCAAAACCAAAAGCCTGCTTTAAAAACCAAGTTAAGTTTTGTAAGAATAATTTCAGAACTCAAAAGAAGGATAAAGTCATTGATTGGAAAATCTAATCAAACCATTGTTGAAACTGAAATAGGAAAATTCAGATTAGGTGGTGAAATTCATCAATGGATGTATGATAGGTATTCTCTTACAATGCTATTAAAACAAAAAGATGCTGATAAAATTATAATCAGAGATGCGTTTACGAGTTATCTAGATAATTGGTCTGTTTATAATATAGATGGAAAAGACAATATAGTTCGGAAACCTGATTCTTTATTTATTGAAGCAATAAAAAAATAATGCTTCATTTTACCACATATTTCGATAAGAACTATCTCTCAAGAGGAATTATATTATATGATTCTTTAAAACAATATTGTAATGATTTTGAGTTGTATATTTTATGCCTGGATGATTTTACAGAAAACTATTTTAAACTAAATAAGCAAAGTTATCCTGAAGTCAGAACACTTTTGCAGGCAGATATTGAAGCAGCGGATGTTGAATTAAAAGCGGCAAAAGAAAATAGAAATACCATAGAATACTATTTTACGCTAAGCCCTTGTTTACCTTTATATTTATTAAAAAAATATAATCTGTCGCATATTTGTTCTTTAGATGCAGACATATTATTCCTGTCAGATCCTCATCTGTTATTTAATTATCTAAATGAATATTCAATTATAATAACACCACATAAGTTTTCGCCGGAAATAAAAGCACACGAGCAGTTTGGAGAATACAATGTCAGCTTTCAGATTTTTAAGAATGATGGAACAGGAATAAGCTGCCTGGAAACCTGGAGAAAACAGTGTATTGAATGGTGTGATGATACATATGATGAGATTAATGAACGTTTTGCTGATCAGAAATATTTGGATGTCTGGATGCAAAATTATCCGGGTAAAGTAAAAGAGTTGTTTGATAATGTAAGCGGATTAGCGCCCTGGAATCTGAATAATTTTTTGATTGAAAAAAGAGATAATTTTTACTATTCAAACGGAGAAAGAATTATCTTTTATCATTTCCATCATTTCAAAACGTTAACAAAAAAAATAGCCACTAACGGATTTTATTTTTACAGAGCAAAAAGGAATAAAGCTATCGATCATCTTTATCTGGAATATTGGAACAAGCTGAGTGTATTAAATAAGGTAAGCGGAAATTATAAGGATGAGATTAAAAGAACACATCTGGCAGATACATCCAGTCTGACATCTAAATTAAATAACGAAGGAGCAGCATATGTCAGATTGTCAAAAAAAATTATACGCTACGTTGATTTTCAAACACTGTTCGGTAAAATAGTAAAATTTATAATTATAAAAAATGCCTGAATTAATTCATTTAAAAACTTTTGCAGATAACAGAGGAGCCCTAACTGTAATAGAAAAGAATATACCTTTTGATGTAAAAAGGATATTTTATATTTATAAAGTAGATGATTCTGTGAGAGGAAAACACAGGCATCATAAAACAATACAGGCAGCAGTCTGTATAGCAGGATCCTGTATAATTTCGAATGACAGCGGCAAAAAAAAAGAAGAATTTATATTAAATTCGCCTGATAAATGTTTAATTATATATCCGGAAGATTTTCACTGGATGCATCATTTTACCAGTGATGCCATTTTGTTGGTGATGGCTTCTGAATATTTTAATCCGGAAGATTATATTTATGAGCCCTACACATAATACTATAATTACATATGAAAATCTGTCAAAATTAAACCAAGAGTTTGAGCTGCAATTTAAAGAGGGTTTCGATAAATTCTTAGCAAAAGGCTGGTATATTCTGGGTGATGAAGTAAAATCCTTTGAGCAGAATTTTGCAGATTATTGTGGTGCAAAATATTGCATTGGCGTGGCGAATGGTTTAGATGCATTGGAATTAGGACTCAGTGTTTTTGACTTTCCTGTAAGATCAGAAATCATTGTTCCATCCAACACGTATATTGCAACTGTTCTGGCAATTTTAAATACAGGAAATATACCGGTACTGGTAGAGCCTGATATTAATTCTTACAATATAGATCCGGAGTTAATTGAGTCGAAAATAACGGATAAAACAAAAGCTATTATGGTGGTTCATTTGTATGGACAAGCCGCACAAATGGATGAAATTTGCAGGATAGCAGAGAAATATAATTTAGAAATTATTGAAGATTGTGCACAGGCTCATGGTACAACTTTTGAAAACAAACACGTTGGAACTTTCGGTAAAATTGGCGCCTTCAGTTTTTATCCAACTAAAAATTTAGGTGCTTTAGCTGATGCCGGTGCAATTATTACATCAGATGAAGATTTATACCTCAAACTTAAGGCACTCAGGAATTATGGTTCAGAGAAGAAATACTATAATAAATACATTGGCAGAAATTCCAGGCTGGATGAATTGCAAGCCATTTTTTTAAATGTAAAGTTAGATTATCTGAATAAAATCAATGAACATAAAACCAGACTGGCGGTAATTTATGACAATATACTGACGGACAAGGTAATAAAACCTATTTATAAAGAAAACGGCAGCCATGTGTATCATATTTATAACATAAGAACAAAAAACAGAGACGAATTAAAAAAATATTTAGTAAACAAAGGAATTCATACAGAAATACATTATCCCGTTTCACCTAATAAACAGGAAGGTTACCAATCTGTTTTTTCAGATGTAAGAACACCAATTAGTGAAGAAATTCATGCGACTACACTTAGTTTGCCAATATCCTATGCAAATACTGTAGAAGAAATAGTACATGTTGCTGAAACAGTAAACGCATTCTTTATAAAATAACGGCATTTTCTGGCTGTATTGCAGCGAAAGCTGTTTTCACACAATTAGTTGATAAAAGAAATATTTTTTCCTATCTTGTAAAGTAATTTTAGTGTCAATTTATATCAGAAATGAAGAAAAAATATCTAATTCTACTATTATACTTGTTTATTTCCAGAGTTTATGCTGGCAGCATAAGTTTAGTAGCTCCTGTTAATGATTTTAATTCACCTTCCTACAGTGTTAACTTCGTCTGGAATGCAGTGACAAGTCAGTCTTCATACAGATTAATAATAGCTCAGGATCAGGCGTTTACAAATATAATTAACAACATAATCGTAGCCCAAACTCACAGACAAGTATCATTTAGTAATATAACAACAAAAATATATTGGAAAGTAATAACAGCAAGCAGTAACGGATATATGGAAAGTGATGTCTTTGTGTTAAATTTTATGAACCCTAGTCAAATTAACAGTGTTTCTGTTTGGTTGGCGGCAGACAGCAACTTAGTTCTCAATCCTGACAGTACAATTAGCGCATGGAATAACATTAAACCAAACGGCATTAGCGCTACCCAAGCTATACCAAATAAGCAAGCAAAATTATCCGCTCAGATTCCCTTATTAAACAACAAACGTACTGTACGATTTGATGGTTTTGATGATACTTATACACTAAATGGTGGTGGTAACATTGGAAGTCTTTTTGCCATTTTAAACTTTAATTCTGCAACATTTCCAGACTTTAATAATTTTCTTTCTAAATCGCCGGTAGTACGTTTTGATGATTATTTTTTAATTGGTGACGGCTCTGGTGGTAGGACTACAATGTTTCCAAATCAATATTTTGGCCAAGGAGCGGGAAGTGTATATGTAAACAAAGTACTGCCATCCGTTCCACTCAATCTTGCGCCTCCACCGACTTCGCTCTCAACTCATAAAATTTTTACAGGAATTAGAAATATTGGATCAATACTAAATTGTACTAATTTTAATCTATGTTCAGAAGGTTCTAGCAGATACTGGAACGGGGATGCTACAGAGATAATTATAACAGAGAGTAATTCTTTGTTTCAAAAAGACAGCATAGAAACATATTTACAAAACAAATACGCACCACCACTTGCATTAAGCGATACTGTTATAGGAAGTAGTTTTTGCAGCAATGTTACAATCCCCGGACCTAATAATTATGTAAGTTATCTATGGTCAACCGGTTCAACCTCATCAGCCGTAAATGTGCCACCTAACAAGATTTACTCATTGACGGTAAAAGATGTATTTGGTTATTCAAGTACTGCTATTTTCAGTGCATTTCCTTACAGAAGATTAAATAATGCAACTGTTTATATATGCCAGGGCGATACATTTAAATTAGACCTTAAGACTCCAGCCGGTTTTTCGGCTGCGTGGTCTCATGGTCCTAATACTTCTAAAATAAACATAACACAAAGCGGTCAGTATACAGTAATAATAACGGATGGGGCGTCTTGTTCTGTAAGGGATACGATTAATGTAATAGTTGATAATCCAACTCTTTCTCCAACTCCAGATGTCTCTAATAATTTACGCGTTTGTCTTAATGAAAAGTTATTTTTAACAACGTCAACATCTTTCGACTCTATTCGATGGTCAACTGGAAGTAATGCCGTATTTTTACCTATTTCCACAGCAGGCTCTTATAGTGTATATGGCAAAACCAAAGTTGGATGTGTCGTTAATAAGTCATTTAATGTCGCTATAATAGGCAATGCACCAACCGCAAAATTTGGATATACGTCTGCCTGCGAAGGAGTGGCAGTTAATTTTAAAGATTCAAGCATAGTGCCAAATGGAAATAATATACAAAGCTGGAAATGGAATTTTAGTAATAACACCACTTCTAACTTACAAAATCCGTCTGTTACTTTTCCGGGTTTAGGAATTGTTTCTGCATCTTTGAAAGTAACCACCAATGTGGGTTGTACGGATTCAATTTTTAAATCGTTTGTAGTAAATAAAAAACCAATACCTTCTTTTTATAATTTATTATCGTGCTCCGGCAATCCTACTACCTTTGTAGATCAATCATTGGCAAACGCTGCATCCGTAACTGACTGGGCATGGGATTTTAATGGATTAGGTATCAGCAATGGCATTCCGAATCCATCATTCCGATTTCCTGTAGCAGGCACTTACAATGTACGGTTAATGGCTACAAACTCAAATGGTTGTTCAGACACTATCACGTTGCAGACAGAAGTAAATTCTTCTCCAATTTCTGCCTTCTCCTTTGACTCAGTTTGCGGAAAAACACCGGTGAAACTTAAGTTCCTGGCAACGGTAGATCCACCGAGTACTATACCGGATATTAACTGGGGAAAATGGGACTTTGGTGACGGCAGCATTGAAACGGCCATAAGAAATCCGCAGCATGAGTATGCCACACCCGGAACATACGATGTCAGTTTAATTGTAATATCCTCCAATCAATGTGCCGACACACAGGTTAATCGAGTTAAAGTATTCAATTTCCCAGTTGTCGACTTTACTAATTCACAAACACAATGTGTTGGAAAAGAAATTCAATTTACGGATATCAGCAATACTCCAGACGGTACACCCGTAACTAAATGGAATTGGTTCTTTTCCGGCCAAGGCACATCGGAAGAACAAAATCCAAGATTTACGTTTAATTCACAAGGGAATTACACCATACAACTTACCGCAAAAAATGAGGTGGGTTGCACCGGTACCAAATTGCGTTCTATTGCAGTATCATCACCACCAACACCAGCATTTACGTTCTCTCCGCAAAACGGATTACCACCATTAAATGTAAATTATTTTAATCAGTCACCTGTCAATGGGAATTACTTATGGGACTACGGAGATGGAAGCCCGTTAGTGGAAGCATATACTCCAGCTCCACATATTTATACTGTTAAAGGTACCTATCCAATAAAATTAGTAGCTACTGATTTCAGAGGTTGTACTGACACATTGACGAAATTTATTCTGGTAGACAAGGCTTTTCTGGATGGTATTATGGCTTCTATTAGCATTATTCCAAATGGTGATTTCTATAAAGTTCAGGTTAGTATAATAAACAACAGCAATATTGAAATTACTGCACTAGGATTAAGTATACAATTAGGTGGCGGTGCTCTTATCCGTGAAAATTGGACCGGAAGTTTATTGCCTGGTCAAACCACAGTATATTTATTTACAGGAGAAATTAAAGTTGGCGATAACGGACAAATACCTGTCATCTGTGCGTCCATTGACAATATCAATAACAATGCTTTAGAAGACCGAATCGATAACAATACAACGTGTAAAGAAGTTAGCGTTGGTAATTTTGATATTTTAAACATCTACCCAAATCCAGCCTATGAAACTATAAATTTCGGAGTAATGCTTCCAAAAGATGGTCGTGTGAACATCCGTTTTATTGGCATATTAGGACAACAAATGTATAGTAAGGACTTTGATGGTGTTAAAGGTTATAACAAGCTTACAATTTCAACTATGCCATTAAATGCAGCTGTCTATGTGGCTGAAGTTTCATTTGATGGAATCATCTTAAGAGAAAAATTCATGAGAAAAGACAGAAAGTAGCAACTATAAATTTCTGATTTTCTCAACGATATCTACTGAAGGCTTTACATCATTAATTGTAAAGCCTTTATTGTTTAATATTTCCTGATAAGAAGCTGTATGTAAATCTGCAAATCCTTCTGTAAATTCATATGCTTTTCCGTCCACAATAATTTGCCGTTTAGCTGATCTGCCTCTGTCAATACTAAGCTTAAAATTTAGATTTGCTTGTTTGAGTTTTAAATAACCTTTACAATTTATTGACGTATTCTCTTCAACAAAAACATCACTCACTTCTCCAAACAACCAGGTTGCCATGTCAAAAAGATGGATACCTATATTTGCAGCAATACCGCCAGATTTTCCGACATCACCTTTCCAGCTTTTATGATACCATTTTCCGCGCGGAGTGTGATATTCAATATAAACATCATGCAAATCCACTGAAGAAGTTTGCAATTCCTTTTTTAAATTGGCAAGCATCGGATGGAGCCGAAGTTGCAAAATTGTATAAATACGTTTATTCGTATACAACTCTGCTTCTGAAAGGTTTCGTAAACTTTCCATACTTAATGCAAGTGGCTTTTCACAAATAACATCTGCATTTAATTTTAGACCTGCATAACAATGTTCTTCATGAAGATAGTTTGGTGAACATACGACTACATAGTCTAAACAAGGCTGTTCCATTAAAAAATCATAAAATGCAAATTCGTCTGTAAAAAATTCGCATTCCGGAAAATAAGTGTCTAATATGCCAACTCGATCTGAAATATCAAACGCAGCAAGCAAATTACCGCCAATATCAGCTATTGCTTTTAAATGCCTGGGTGCTATATACCCTGCTGCTCCTATTATTGCAAATTGTTTTTGCATTATCAACCTGGATTATCTTTTTTTACAACCCGATTATTTTCCAATATATATACTTGTTGAGTAAGGTTACAAACAGCCGTTGACCCATCATTAAAATTAAGTTTGCTGCCAGCTTCGCTCATCCAACCATCCTGACGAGCTGGATTTCCTTTCAACA
>JBIKPT010000021.1:0-24755 GCA_044357355.1 Chitinophagales bacterium | reverse complement strand
GGCATGAATGGTACCGGATTTACGACATTTATGGTAATTGATATGTTGCGCAGTCAATCCTGGCAACGCGGCATGGATCTGGAAAAAGGCAAAAAAAATATTGAGCAAATGCATATTTTTTGCATGTCTGACTTTAAAATACGCGAAGATATTTTGCAGGTCGCAGATGATGCAAAATTATTGTATTAATTTTGTAAGTTTAAAAGCTGATTTGAGACTAATAATAAACTGTCATTTCCCGAAGCAATAATCTTCATATTAGACAGAATAAGAACATCATTTTACAGGAAAAGAATTAAATAAAATCTATCAAATGAAAAAAATCAATCTTCTATTCATCGCTATTTTGTTCATAACAATCAGTTGTAACAAGAAAGATGCAGGTGATGCTGCTTTTGATAAACTATCGGAAGAATACTTAAAAGGCTACTTAGCCTGGCGTCCTCAGACTGGTACTTATCTCGGTTTGCATGAGTACGATGGTAAAATTACCGATTATAGCAAAGCTTCCATTGATGCTGAAGTCTCAAGACTGAAAGAATTTGAAATAAAGTTTGCAGCAATTGATTCGGCTTCTTTAAGTTCAAAAAAATATTATGACTGGCAAATGCTGAAACTGGCAGTAAAAAATGAATTATTTGGCATTGAAGATTTACATTATTTCACCAAAAACCCAATGGCATATGCCGGAGCCATTGATGTAAATATTTATGTAAAAAGAAACTTCGCTCCTATTGAACAACAAATAAAATCGATTATTGCTATTGAAAAAGAAGCACCTAAATTATATGAAGCTGCAAAAGCCAATTTAGCAGATTCACTTTCAAAACCACATACGGAATTAGCAATCGCTATAGCAAAGGGCTCGGCATCCTTCCTGGAAAAAGATTTACTGGTAGCATTGAAAGATGTAAAGGATAGCCTATTAATGAAAGAGCTAAAAGAAGTAAATCAAAAAGCCATTGAAGCTATCAACGATTATGCTGCATTTTTAGAAAAAGAAAAACTTCCGAAAGTCCATACCAATTATGCTATCGGTGAAGATAATTATAGAAAAATGTTGTTATACGGTGAAGGCATCACTATGTCTCCTGATGAAATCTTAGCCATAGGCATTAAAGAATTAGCAAAAGAACAGGCAGCTTTTGACGCAGCAGCGAAAATCATCGACCCGACTAAAAAAGCAATCGATGTTTATAATGATATGCAGAAAGAACATTCTACCGCTGAAAATTTAATTCCGGATGCACGCAAGAATATTGAAGCTATTCGTCAATTTTTGATAGATAAGAAAATTATTACCATGCCATCAGAGGTACGCGTGAAAGTGGAAGAAACCTTGCCGTATGCACGCGAAACATCAACAGCTTCGATGGATACACCTGGGCCTTTTGAAGAAAAAGCAACGGAAGCCTACTATTACATCACACCGGTAAATATGAAATGGACGCCGGCACAACAGGAAGACTGGTTGATGCAGTTTAATTTCTATGGTACGGATATTGTCTCCATTCACGAAGCTTATCCGGGTCACTACACACAATTCTTGCATTTGAACGCTTCGGATGCTTCTAAGATTCAAAAAATCTTCGGCAGCTATGCGTTTATTGAAGGATGGGCACATTATACGGAAAAAATGATGATTGACGCAGGTTTTGCACAAGACAGCGATTCCATCAGAACTGCTAAATATCGACTGGCACAATCCGCTGAATCATTGCTGCGTTTGTGCCGTTTGTATGTTTCTATAAACACACATTGCAAAGGCATGAAGCTGGATGAGGCAACCAAATTTTTTATGGACAATTGGCATCAGGGCGAAAAATCATCGAGCCAGGAAGCATTGCGCGGCACCTATGATCCTGGATATTTGTTTTATTCTTTAGGAAAATTACAAATTTTGAAATTACAGGAAGATTACAAAAAACAGGAAGGCGAAAATTATTCCTTACAAAAATTCAACAATGCCATGACAGATAACGGCATGCCGCCTATCCGCATCATGCGCGAGATATTACTGAAAGACAAGAAGATTTGGAATGAGATTTTGTAGAAAAATTGTCGTACTTGAAAAAGTCATTCTTTTTATTATTACTTTTTTATTTATACCTGTTGCTAACGCGCAATCAGGTTGCACAGATGTAAAAGCAAATAACTTTAATGCAACGGCTACTATTAATGATGGCAGCTGTACATACAACGGTGCGAATATTTCACCGGCTACCACTAAGAATCTCAGTGCTCAGTTACCGGAAACATCTGGACTTATTTTCTGGAATAACTCACTTTGGTCGCACAACGATGATACAGACAATAAACTTTATTCTGTTGATACCTCAACAGCAACTGTCATGCAGTCCTATGTGCTAACCAATACCGCAAATAAAGATTGGGAAGAAATTTCGCAAGACGACAACTACTTATATGTTGGTGATTTTGGCAATAACAGCAATGGCAACCGAACGGATTTGCATATTTTAAGAATAGAAAAAAACTCTTTATTAATTAATGCACCAATTATAGACACAATTTATTTTTCGTATTCTAACCAAACTGATTTTAATGCAACCGGTGCCAACAATACTAATTTTGATTGCGAAGCATTTCTGGTTTCAGCAGACAGTATTTACCTGTTCACCAAACAATGGATAGCCGAAAAAACCAGCATTTACGCATTGCCTAAAATACCAGGAACACATATTGCTCAATTGCGCTCCACTATCAATATACAAGGACTGGCAACAGGCATCACGTATCTGGAATCGAAAAGAATTGCTTTAATTTGCGGATACAGCAAAACATTACAACCATTTTTGTACTTATTGTATGATTTCAGTAATGATGATTTTGCAAACGGCAATAAAAGAAAGGTCACCGTTAATTTAGCTTTCCATCAACTGGAAGCAATTGCCACTGCAAACGGCTTAAAATATTATGCCAGTAACGAGAATTTCGCAACACTCGGAATTCCGCAAAAGCTGCATACCTTTGATTTGTCAAATTTTCTAAGCACTTATATCAATAGCATTCCGACTTCATTACCAGTCTCAAAACAAGCTTCGCCTGTCCGAATTTTTCCAAATCCTTCCAATGACTGGTTGCAGATGAGTGTTCCTGCAGAATTATTATATTCCACATTTTCCATTTTTGATATCAGTGGAAAAAACTGGATGAATTTTAAAGTAACTGAACAGCAAAACACCATTGATATTCGAATTTTACCTGCAGGCATGTATTTTATACACTACGATGATCGCTTTGAAGATATTGCCTTTATCAAACAATAATACTCACAAAATTTCCAGCACTTTTTCCGGCGGACGCGCCACTACTGCTTTATTGCCGTTAATGACAATCGGTCGCTCCATTAAAATCGGATGTTCGTGCATGGCTTGTATCCATTGCTCATCTGTTAATGTTTTCCCTTTGTAGTTTTCCAGATAAATAGCTTCTTTTGTGCGTATTAAACCGTGCGGTTTAATCTTAAGCTTTTTGATAATCGTTTTCAAATCTTCAATAGTTGGAATATCTTTTAAGTATTCTACGGTTTGAAATTTTTGTCCGCTTTCTTCCAGCAAACTCAAAGCGCTTCTGCTTTTCCCGCAACGATTATTATGATAGATGGTGAGCATATTGATTTTTTGTCTGAATCACAGATAAACAAGATTAAAAGATATCGAAGATTTAAAATCGGTGTAATCTCAAAATCCGTTTAATCAGCGATTCAGATCCCCGTAAAATTAAATGGTGTTATTTTTTTCAGTTCTTCGTGAATTTCCTGTCTGATATGCAATTCGTCAATGAATGCATGAATCTCTTTCTCTCCTATTTTAGTATTCGTTCTTGTCAGATTTTTCAGTGCCTCATACGGTTTTTCATAGCCTTCTCTGCGCAACACCGTTTGTATTGCTTCTGCCACTACAATCCAGTTGTCTTCTAAATCTTGTTTTATTTTCGCTTCATTCACCAGCAGTTTTTCCAGTCCTTTAATGATGGATTCCATGGCAATTATCGTATGTGCTATTGGAACACCCACATTTCTCAACACTGTAGAATCCGTTAAATCTCGTTGTAACCTGCTTATCGGTAATTTTTCAGCTAAGTGATTAAACAATGCATTCGCAATGCCTAAATTGCCTTCTGCATTTTCAAAATCAATCGGATTTACTTTGTGTGGCATAGCAGAACTTCCAATCTCACCTTCTTTTATTTTCTGTTTGAAATAATCCATCGACACATACGCCCAGATATCACGACATAAATCAATCAGTATCGTGTTGATTCGGGCATAGTTATGAAACAAGGCCGCCAGATTGTCGTAATGCTCAATTTGCGTCGTCGTTTGTGAGCGATGCAAACCCAGGGTTCCTTTCACAAAGTGATTGCCGAAATGTCTCCAGTCGTTTTTAGGATAGGCCACATGGTGTGCATTAAAATTACCGGTGGCGCCGCCAAACTTTGCAGAGTATGGAATCTGTTCGAAATAGGCATACTGATGATACAAACGCTCCGTAAATACCTGCAATTCTTTTCCCAATCTGGTTGGTGAAGCTGGCTGTCCGTGTGTCTTTGCCAGCATCGGTATTTCTTCATATTCTTTTACCTTTTTCATCAGCTCGCTGTGAACGGAAAAAAATGTATCCTTATAAATTTGCTCAAAAGCATCTTTCAGTAATAATGGAATCGCCGTATTATTTATGTCCTGAGAAGTTAGGCCGAAATGAATGAATTCACTTTTTGCCAACACCGCTTCATCCGTAATATTTTCTTTAATGAAATACTCTACTGCTTTTACATCATGATTGGTGGTTTTCTCAATTTCTTTCACTCGCATTGCATGTTCCATCGTAAAGTTTTGATACAACTTACGTAAATCATTCACCTGATTATCAGTCAAAGTACCAATTTCATCAATCTCTTTTGAAAGTTCGATAAAGTATTCTACTTCTACATGCACTCTGTATTTTATCAGCGCAAATTCGGAGAAATAATGTTCCAGTTTGGCAACTTTATTTCTATATCTGCCGTCTACAGGAGAAATGGAAAGCAATGTATTCATGGCTATTTTTTACAAAAATACATATTTACAGACTAAAAGAATTTGATTTTTAGATAAGATATAGTGAACAAAATGGAAAATTTAGCTTTATTTGCGCTTTAGTCGTGAGTTGTGAGTTGTGAGTTGTGCGTTTTTTAGATTAAAAAAACAACCACTTACTACTTATTACTTACTCCTTAATACTCATTCTTTATGGCAAAAAACTTATTAATCGTAGAGTCACCGGCAAAAGCGAAAACAATAGAAAAAATCTTAGGTAAAGATTTTATGGTTAAGTCATGCTATGGCCACATCCGTGATTTGGCAAAGAAAGACGGCGTTGACATCAATAACGACTTTGCTCCTTCTTATATAGTATCTGAAGACAAAGAACAAGTGGTACGTGAATTACAGAAGTTGGCAAAAAATGCGGAAGTTTGGCTGGCAACGGATGAGGACCGCGAAGGAGAAGCTATTTCCTGGCATCTGTGTGAAGTGTTGAATTTGAATATGAACACGACTAAACGCATTGTATTTAATGAAATTACCGCACCTGCCATCAAAAAAGCTGTAGCGAATCCAAGATTATTAGATCAGAATTTATTTTATGCACAGCAAGCCAGACGTATTTTGGATAGAGTTGTTGGGTTTGAATTATCTCCTGTATTATGGAAAAAACTCGGAAGAAGAACCTTGTCTGCCGGTCGTGTGCAATCTGTAGCGGTAAGATTAGTGGTGGAAAGAGAAAGGGAAATCAACAATTTCAATTCAGAAAGTTTTTATAAAGTAGTGGCCTATTTTTTCTCAGAAGGCAAAGTATTCAAAGCAGAATTATCAGAGAAATTAAAAACAGAAAACGAAGCGGAACAATTTCTGAAAGAAGTTAAAGATGCGATGTTCAACGTGGCAGACATTCAGGTGAAACCCACCCAGAAAGGTCCGGCAGCACCGTTTACCACGTCTACCTTACAACAGGAAGCATCGCGGAAGCTCGGCTTTTCCGTATCGCGCACCATGTCGGTAGCACAAAAGCTGTATGAGTATGGTAAGATCACCTACATGAGAACAGACTCGCCGAATTTATCTGAAGAAGCATTGAACTCTATTCAATCATATATCAATAAGGAGTTCGGAAAGGATTATTCCAACCGCAAACAATACGCTTCTAAAAACTCGAATGCACAGGAAGCGCACGAAGGTATTCGTCCAACCTATATTGAGAACACGAATGAAGGCACTAACCGCGACGAAGAACGTTTATATGATTTAATCTGGAAGCGAACCATCGCATCGCAGATGAGCAATGCACGTCTGGAAAAAACGGTCGCTAAAATCGATATCTCTACGCGTAAAGAAAAATTTATAGCGGAAGGTGAAGTGATGAAATTCGACGGTTTTTTAAAAGTATATATAGAAGGAACGGATGATGAAGACACGGAAGAAAGCGGCATGTTGCCGGCATTATCTGTAGGACAAAAACTGGATTATAAAAATATTGAAGCACGCCAGCGTTTTACACAACCACCTTCTCGTTTTACGGAAGCAAGTTTAATCAAAAAACTGGAAGAATTGGGCATTGGCCGACCTTCGACATACGCGCCTACAATTTCTACTATCCAAAACCGAGAATATGTATTAAAAGGTGAAGCAGAAGGAAAGCCACGTTCCTACCAGAAATTAGATTTATCTGCAAAGAAAGAAATTACGAAAGAAACGCTTTCTGAAAATACCGGATCCTTAAAAGGTAAATTGATTCCTACGGATATAGGCAGTTTGGTGACAGATTACTTAATGGAAAATTTTACGCGCGTGATGGATTATTCCTTTACCGCGGAAATGGAAAAAGACTTTGACGAAATTGCGGAAGGACACAAACAATGGTCAAAAATCTTAAAACAATTTTACGGACCTTTCCATAAAGAAATTGAAGCATCGGAAGGCAGTAATACCTATGTCACCGGTGAACGTGTCTTAGGCATTGATCCGGAAACCAAGAAACAAGTAGTTGCTAAATTAGGCAGATACGGCGCGATGATACAAATGGGCACCAACGAGGAAGAGGAAAAACCTCGTTATGCCAAATTAAAATCATCACAAAGCATAGAAACCATCACCTTTGAAGAAGCAATGGATTTATTCAAACTGCCATTGACATTAGGTGAATATGAAGGCTTGGAAGTATCTGTAAACAATGGACGATTTGGTCCTTATGTAAAATTCGGCGAAGCATTTGTGTCTTTACCAAAAGGTGTGGAACCAACAGATGTTACATTAGAGCAAGCTATTGAAGTCATTAAAGGAAAGCAAATAGAAGATGCTCCGATTGCGCATTATCAGGGCAAGCCTGTCACCAAAGGTAAAGGCCGTTTTGGTCCTTTCATCAAATGGGACGGATTGTTTATCAATATTCCGGCGCGTTATAAATTTGACACCATCAACGAAGCTGAATGTGCGGACCTGATTGAAAAGAAAATAGAAAAAGAAGCCAACCGATTTATCCTGAATTTTCCGGAAGAAAAAATCTCCGTGGAAAATGGACGCTGGGGTCCGTTCATAAAGTTCAATAAAAAGATGCTGAAACTGACCGGCAAAAAATACACCTCGGAAGAAGCTGCTTTATTATCGCTGGATGAAGTGAAAGCCATGATAGAAACACAGGTGCCGAATGCTTTTACAAAAGCTGCACCAAAGAAGGCTGCCGCTAAGAAAGCAGCGACAACCAAAAAGGCACCGGCAAAAAAAGCCGCAGCGAAGAAGAAATAAATTCCGCCATATGAATATAACTATCACTTTTTCTTCCTGATGAGCATACAAAAATACCCCAGCATTAATGGACTGAGAGCAATAAGTATTTTATTTGTTATCAACCATCATTTATGCATGCAACAACATTTTTTCAATGATTATTTGAAAAATAAATGGCTGGCTCCTTTCATATTTTTCTTTCAGGACGGACAATTTGGTGTCAATGTCTTCTTTGTAATTTCAGGCTTTTTAATAACTTCTTTGATGTTAAAAGAAGAAGAAACGTATAAAAAAATATCTCTGAAAGATTTTTACATACGAAGAACGTTAAGAATCTTTCCGGCATACTATTTCTTACTGTTTATCTATTTTTTATTACAGCTATTTCGTGTTATAGAAATCCCAAGTTCATCTTGGCTATCAGCGCTGACATATACCAAATATTTCAACTGGCAACTGGAAGACTTAACTGCACATGCCTGGTCATTAAGTATAGAAGAACATTTTTATATTCTGTGGCCCTTTATTTTTATTGCAGGTAAAAAAATCAGAAAGATTGTACCGGTCATACTTATCCTGGCCGTAGTTATTATCAGAACAGTTGATTATTTTGACCAATTCCGCTGGTCAAATGAGTTGTTTATTTTGAAAAGAATAGATGCCATTGCCATAGGCTGTTTATTCGCATTTTATAAAGACAACATCATAACTATAATGTCAAAAAATTGGTCTCTATTTGCAATAACATCTATTTTATATTTAGTTTTTGCCGGAAAAATTGCGCAACTTATTGGTTTGTATAATGAAACAATTGTTCCTGTTTTTTATCCAAGATCCAATATAAGCCCTGTTTCAAATTTAGCGATTGCCTGCATCATGATGTATTCTATCTTTGGACCAAAAAATAGCTGGTTTAAACTTTTAAATCTTAGAATTATTAATTATATAGGTTTACTATCATATAGCATCTATTTATGGCAGCAATTATTTCTTTTGGGTCCGACGGAATATTTTATGTTTAATTTTCCTCAAAATTTAGTATTTATTATGTTCTTCTCTTTATTTTCCTACTACATCATAGAAAAACCATTTCTGAAACTTAAATCAAGGTTTTCACATTCCAAATAACACACCTAAGGAAGTTTGATAAGATATTCATCACATGTGTTGAGAAAAATCAACATTTATTTTACACTATTTTTTAAAATTTACTTTTATATTGTAGTGTCAATATGCAACAGGTTTCAGAAAAAGAATTTAAGGCACTCATCACATTGCTCGACGACAATGACAATGAAGTGTATTCGCATGTTTCCGATAAACTGTTTTCCTTAGGCGTCGAAGGCATTCCCTTATTAGAATCGGCTTGGGAAACATCGGAAAATCAATTGATTCAAACACGGTTGGAAGATTTGATAAATAAAATTCAGTTTTCCAATGTAAAAGACCGTTTGATAAAATGGATAGACAAAGGCGGTGAAGATTTGCTCGAAGGTGCTTTGCTGGTGGCAAAATTTCAATATCCTGATTTGGATGAATTTAAAATAACGCAGAAAGTAGAAACCATTTCCAAGAATGTTTGGATAGAATTGAATCCTGCTTTATCGCCGCTGGAAGAAGCGCATGTGATCAATCATGTATTTTTTCAGCTACACGGTTTCTTCGGACACCAGACAGCGCAATTAGATGCAGACTTAGGTTACCTCAACAATTTATTAGATTCTAAAAAAGGAAACTCCTTAAGTTTAAGTATTTTGTATTTGATATTGGCACAAAAAAATGATTTGCCAATTTATGGTGTCAACCTGCCATATCATTTTATTATGGCGTATAGCCGCAAGCATTTAACAGATGAAGAACTGGCCGCCAATGACCAGGAAAAAAGCGTCATGTTTTATATCAATCCGCTGAATAAAGGTATTGCTTTTTCAAGAAGTGAGATTACGCATTATCTGGAGCAGATGAAAGTGAAAACACATCCGAAGTTTTTCTCGCCGTGCAACAACCTGGCAATCATCAAAACGCTCATCTACAACCAGCTCTCCTGCTACGACCAAACAGGCCATACTGACAAAGCCCACCAGCTCAAAGAATTGTTTGATTTGTTTGTGAGCGACGAAGATGAGAATACACTGGAGAGTGAGGAAGAGTAATTTTTATTTTACTTTAGGCTATTACAAACTAAATCCAATCTGGCGCGACACTTCCAACGGATGTCTCGTGTCTGTTGCTTCCGGCGGTTTCCTCGCTTTTGACAGGTGTTTAGCTTTGCATACTTTCAGCGTGGCAAGCGTCACCTGTCAACCACCACATAAATTAAAGACGTAAGAAAACTACCAATCTTACGCGAGACTTCCAACGGACGTCTCGTGTCTGTTGATTCCGGCGGTTTAAAACCGCATTCCAAAAAAAGCTATTTTATAATTATACAAGTTTAAAATTATCCTGCAACTACAAGACAAACGGAATTAATGCCTTTATCGCTTGGTGTCCCCACCAACCTAAATTGCTGGTTGGTGGGGACACCAACCAGTAGAAAATATTTAATTGCATTTATTACTTGAACTTAGGTCTTTTAATATTTTCATGATGTTTTTTTATTTTAATAATATTTCTAACTAAATTAAAGGTAATTAATTTTTAAATGTGTACTCATTTTGCGCATATTGATAACTGAATTCAAATTTAGTTTCAGAGCTTTTTCATAGCAGTATATTTACGTAGCAAGAAACTAATGGATTTTCCTATCCGTATTCTGCCACTTCTTAAACTCACGCAAATTCCGTATCTTTATACATCATTTTACACTTAAAATAGTATCAGAAATTGAACTTTAACGAATTTGGCTTCGATGAGCGCTTACTGGAAGGCATTGATGCCATGAACTATAAACAGGCTACTGCTGTGCAGGAACAGGTCATTCCGATTATTCGCGCCGGAAAAGATTTAATCGCTTCGGCACAAACAGGCACCGGAAAAACCGCTGCTTTTCTCTTACCTATTCTCAACGAATTAATTACGCAGGAACGCCATGAAGATGAAGTGAACGCGCTGGTCATCGTGCCCACGCGTGAATTAGCTGTGCAGATTTCACAAAACCTGGAAGCGTTTTCCTACTTCACGCCTATCAGCTCTATTGCCGTTTACGGCGGCGGCGATGGCTCTTCTTTCGAAAGTGAAAAACGGGCTTTGTCGCAAGGCGTAGATATTGTCATCTGCACACCGGGCAGAATGATTTCGCATTTGGCGTCAGGTTATGTGCGTTTAAAAGGACTGAAACATTTGATACTGGATGAAGCCGATCGCATGCTGGACATGGGTTTTTATGATGATATCATGAAAATCATTACCTATTTACCTGCAGAACGACAAACTTTATTGTTTTCTGCCACCATGCCGCCGAAAATGCGTCAGATGGGTTTGACCATTTTAAAGAATCCGGAACAGGTGAATATTTCTATTTCCAAACCACCTGAAAAGATTATTCAAAAAGCCTATATCGTTTACGAACCACAGAAAATTCCGGTGGTGAAATCGATACTGAAAGATGTGCAGTACAATAAGATTGTCATTTTCTGTTCCCGAAAAGAAAACGTTAAAAAACTCAGCCGCGAGCTGAACCGCGATGGCATAAAAAACGAGGAAATCCATTCTGATTTAGAGCAAACGGAAAGAGAAAACGTATTGCTGAATTTCAGAAGCGGCAGAACACATACCATAGTAGCCACCGATGTATTGTCGCGCGGCATTGATATTGAAGATATCGACCTGGTCATCAATTTTGATGTACCCAATGATGGCGAAGATTATGTACACCGTATCGGCAGAACGGCCAGAGCAGAAACAGACGGAACGGCCATCACACTCGTGAGCGTGGAAGAACAATTCAAATTGCTATCTATAGAAGAATTACTGGGACAACCGATTCCGAAAGCGGAAGTGCCGGCAAAATTTGGAGAAACGCCGCGTTATGAACCGCAACAGAAAAAGAAATTCAAGAAATCGTTTAAAAAACCGTTTCATAAAAGAGGTCCCGGAGGACCACCAAAATCGTAATCACTTTTATTTGACTAAATAAATACCATCGGCTTCGATGGTAATTTTTTTGCGTTTATATAACTGACCAATCGCATTCTTAAAGGCTTTCTTACTCATATTGAGTGTTTCTTTTATCACATCCGGTTCGCTTTTATCTGTCAGCTTCAAAACACCTTTATTAGCTTTTAAGTATGTAAGAATGGATGCCATATCAATATCTATCACCTGCTGAAATCCTTGCGGACGCAGACTCACGTCAATTTTACCGTCTTCGCGGATATTCTTGATATATCCGTCAATGACCTGTCCGAGTTCAAGAGGTTGAAATATTTCATTGTGATACAATAAGCCATCCACCTGGTCATCACCAATATACACCTGCACACCCAAAATAGTGGGTCTGCCGATAATCATTCTCACTTTGTCTCCAATAGAATAATCCATACACTAAATTTTAAGTAAAAGTACACCAATAATTTACAAAGTATTGTTTAACAATAGCTTTCCGTCACTTATATAACCTTAAATAAACGGTTAACTCAATGTTTATGTAGAAATCTACGCTTATAATAGTATTTTTGCATGAATTAAACAGACACCGTGAGCACTGCAGAGCGACCAACCGACAGTTTACCGAAATCAAAATTGAGCAAGGTCTCCTTAAGCAAGACCAAACAATTATTTTCCTACATACAGCCTTACAAATGGTATTTTTTTGCCGGAATGCTATGCCTTATTTTTTCAAGCACCACGGTCATGGCATTTCCAAAAAGTATTGGGTTGCTGGTAGATGCTTCTTTAGGAAAAGCATCCGGTATGATTACGCAAAGAAGTGAAGTGGCCTTGTTATTGTTTGTCATCATCGTGTTGCAAAGTATTTTTTCGTTTTCCAGAGTTTGGTTTTTTACGCAGGTAAATGAACGTGCGCTCGCCAATATCAGAAGAGATTTATACAACAAAATGATTTGTTTGCCTATTCCGTTTTTTGAAGAAAAACGAGTCGGCGAATTAAACAGCAGAATTACCAATGACGTATCTGCATTACAGGATACCTTATCTATTACACTAGCTGAATTTTTCAGACAATCGGCCACGTTAATTATAGGTATTGCCTTATTGTTTTACAGAAGTGCACACCTGACTTTAGTCATGCTGATGTCTTTTCCGGTAATTATTATTTTAGCCATTTACTTTGGCAGATTTATCCGAAACAACTCAAAGAAAACACAGGATGCTTTAGCAGAAGCGAATATTGTAGTCAACGAAACATTTCAGGGTGTTAATATTGTAAAAGCCTATACCAACGAATTATTTGAATCGAAAAGATTTGATTTTGGCGTGACTAAATCCATGAATTTAGGACTGAAAGGCGGTATTTACAGAGGTATCTTTATTTCCTTCATCATATTTGCATTGTTTGGCTCATTTATCTTTGTCTTGTGGCAGGGCAGTGGTCTGGTAGAATTAAACACGCAGACAAACGGCGCAGAAGGCATCACCTTAGGTGCCTTGATAGAATTTCTGATGTATACCTTATTTATCGGCGGCTCGCTGGCAGGCATGAGCGACACCTATACCAGATTGTTGAAAGCGGTGGGTGCTTCAGAGCGAATTGTAGATATCTTAAATACCGAGCAGGAAACTGACACCAAAGCATTTACCTATACTAAATTAAACGGCACCATAGAATTTCAGGATGTGAATTTCAGTTATCCGACCAGAAGTGATGTGGAAGTGCTGAAGGATATGAATTTCCAGATTCAACCCGGTGAAAAGATAGCTTTGGTGGGTCCGTCCGGTGCCGGAAAATCGACCATTGTGCAGTTATTGCTGAAATTTTATGAAATTAACTCTGGAAAAATTCTGATTGACGGAAAAAATATTACGGACCTTTCTGTCAAAGAATTGCGTTCCAATATGGCTATTGTGCCGCAGGAAGTGATGTTGTTTGGCGGCACTATCAAAGAAAATATTCTGTATGGAAGATTAGAAGCTACTGATGAAGAAGTACTGACTGCTGCAAAAAAAGCCAATGCCTGGGAATTTATTTCCAAGTTTCCGGACGGACTGGAAACGGTGGTGGGTGAACGTGGCATAAAACTTTCCGGCGGCCAACGTCAGCGTATTGCCATTGCGCGAGCCATTCTGAAAGATCCTGCTATTTTATTGTTAGATGAAGCAACCAGTGCGCTGGATGCAGAATCGGAAAAACTGGTACAGGGTGCGCTGGATACCTTAATGGAAGGCAGAACGTCTATAATAATAGCACATCGTTTATCTACCATTCGCAATGTAGATAAGATTTTAGTGTTGAATCACGGTAAAATAATTGAGCAGGGCAATCACCAGGCGTTGAGTGTGGTAGAAGAAGGACTCTACAATCACTTGTTAAAATTACAATATCAGTTAAACTAACTATTGAATTTTATTGTGTTGTAAAATAACATTATGAAACTTCAGGCTTCTTACATCGCACGTACCATTTTCAATAACGGCATCTAAATCAGCTTCCAGTTCACCAGTCACCATATTGGTAGTTCTGTTGTATCCTGTAAGTTTCAGTTTACCTCTGTTATTGTGGATAGTGCCGCCATACATGGCATTCACACCATTTTTGTTTCTGACAAACGCAGTGACTAAAACTTTTTGACCATCTTCGAAAGAATAAGAAAACGGAATTTTAGTAAGCAATGTCAAATCTCTGATGGCAATGTAAATTTCAATTTTATTGACAGCATCGTACAACTTAACAACATAAAACTGATCATTATTTATCATATCCATTCCGCTGTCCATGGAATGCTCAACGGGATATTTACAAGCATCAACACCATTGAATTTCCGATCCATAATTAAACCGGAGGAAACTATTTCTTTCTTTATTTTATTAAGTAAATAACTGGAGTCAATGGCTTCATATTCAATAACCGTAGGTTTAACCAGGTGCAATTTATAGCGAAATTTATACAATCCTATTAAAGATAATAATATCAATAGTGGAACCGCTTTTAACCATGACTTAGGAAATTTCATACTCTAAAGATAGTTTTAAATTAAGATTGTTTTCAAAATAAGAGCAAATATAAAAGTTTGAACTATAAAGCTAAAACCGATTCACAGAAATTTCCTTAAAAATATCAAAATTCTGTTCTAAATAATCAGAAAAGTAATTGGCAAAATAAGGCGACAATGAAACACCTTTGGTTCCCATACCATTAAAAATAAAAACATGCTTATATTTTGGATGTTTTCCCATTACCGGTCGTCTGTCTGGCATGGCAGGCCTAATTCCTGCTTTCTCTTCTACTATTTGATAGGATTCATCAATAAGTTTATTCAATTTATTCAGTATTTCGGTTCTTCCACCTTCTGTTACCGTTTCTTCCACATCATCCCAGATGAAGGTAGAACCAATACTATATTTATTATCACCTTTTGGAATAATAATAATATTTCTGTTGAGCATTTTATCCAGATTCAATTCATCTGCCTGAATGAGTAATTGTTCTCCTTTTGCCAAAGCAAAAGGTATCCAGCTGAATAATGGGTTTTTATACGCTTTAAATCCTTCGCAAAATATAATATTCTGTGCTTTGTATCCTTTGTATTGAATGTCATCTGTAATGGTTAGTTCAGAAAATTCAAATGCTTCTTCAATGAGTTGTTGGTGTTGCAGCAAAAAAGCACGATAAGCTTTCGTAAAAACGGGCACATCCATCCAGCAACACTGTTTGATGATGCCTGCACCAAAAGGTGCTTTTATATGTGGATTGATCTCTGATGCAGCAACTATATCACCTAAATAATCGTGATATGCTGTCTCTGTTTTTTTCAGGTTCCAGTTTTCAATATCTTCTGCAGAGGAGAATATTTTGTAGATATCATTTTCATAAAAAAAAGAAACCTGTAATTGCTTTTCCAGTGCGCTGTATGTTTTTTTGGCAAACGGCAATAAGTCGTCAATCAACCAGGTTTTAACCATTTTCCTACCGGTGACAGGATTCACCACACCGGCTGCAATATTAGAAGACGATGTTGGATTGTACTGATCTACAACAAGAATTTTTTTTCCTTTTTGCAATAAAAAATGCGCCACCATACTTCCGGCAATTCCCTGTCCTACTATTATATAATCCAGTTGTTCACTCATAGGATAGTGGCTGTTTTAACGGCACGTGTCATTTCTCTTTTTCCTTTAGGTCCAGGCAATGCTTCGACTGCAAAACCAACGGATTTCATGGTTCTTTTCACACTGCCTTTTGCGCAATAGGTTACGAGTAATCCTGCTGGTTTAAGTGCTTTGTACATTGATGCAAAAATCAGGTCAGTCCATAATTCCGGTTGTGCAGATGGTGCAAATGCATCAAAATAAATCAGATCAAACTGATTGGCATAGTCGACATCTTCGATATTCATTTTATGTTTGTGAATATTAAAATTATTGGTTATAGCTTCAGTGTTTTCCCATCTGGCAGCATGTATTTCAGCAAAGAATTCTTTTGTGTTAGGTGCATCTAGCTGTGTGCTGTAATTTAACAAGGAAATATATTCATCACTAACAGGATATTTCTCTATGGTTGTATAATTAATTTTACATTCTTTACCTTCAGCATGCAGACAGGTGAGCAAAGCATTCAAGCCGGTTCCGAATCCTATTTCAAGGATATTGATTTCTGTGGAGTTGTTTATTTTCTGAAGTAAACCGGCATTTATGAAAACATGTACAGATTCCTGAATAGCGCCATGCACTGAATGATAATGTTCGTCTAATGCTGCAATAAAAATAGTGGAACTTCCGTCTTCCGTAATGACCAATGTTGGTTCCATCTATAGCTTTTGCTTCATTAGTTTAGAATAATAGCTTTGGTCTTTTGCCTGAATCCGCAGATAATATGCACCATTGCTCCAATTCAAGAAGTCACTTATTCCCAACGGATTAATACCATTTTCTAATGTCATTCTTCTGGTAAATTGTAATTGTCCCAATGAATTATAAATAGAAACAACCGAAGGAGTCTGTAGTTTGTTTTTAAATTCAATTACAATATCATTCTCAGTAATATAAGCACCTGCAGCCAACGCATTCTGATTTACACCAACATTTGGCGCAAAATAAACAGAGTCTATTAAACTGTAAGAAAATCTATTGCCATTATCGACCATTTTGATTCTGTAATAATAAATTCCGTTGGTTGCATTTAGTTCGTGTAAATAATTATACAACGTTGTATTGGAGGAAAAACCACCTGCCGGAACAGTATCTACATCAATAAATACTGCCGCATCAAAGGAATATTGAATAACGAACTCTTTGCTGTTAATTTCACGAGTTGTCTTCCAGGCAAGAATAACATCGTCATTGATTTTCTGTGCTGAGAAATCCAGTAAATTAATATTCTGTATGGCTGTTGCATCTTGCTTTAGACTCACTAAATAAAATTCACCTAAAGTATCTGTTTCAAATTCTATGTAATAACCATCCTTGTATGGATAAAACTGGATTTCAGCAGGACTAAATGTTTTGTAAAACGATTTAACGTGATTATCAAATACGTCTAGGTTGGTATTAAGACCTACATACCTTAACAATTCAATATCACCCATTCTGCTAATTGAATCTTCATTAAGTACAAATTCTGTGTATTCAGAATTAAGCACATATAATCTCATTTTATAATTTCCAATTTTAGGATTTTGTGGTTTAAATACCCAATTACGGGGAAAAATATTTTTATTATTAAATATTTTTTGTTTGTCGGAATTTGCCTCATATCCAACTAATATATTGCCTAAATTCTTAGAATCATCATTCAACTCTGCAAGCAGTCTGCCATTTCTGTAAAACTGAATCCAGCCATTTCCTGTTGAAGCCTCTATTAGGTAAGCAGAATCTGTTGTGGCAATCTGCTGATAATCATTAAATATTCGGATATCATCAATTCCAATTCCTTCGGAAACCACAAAACCATCAGAAATTAATCGTATTCTGTACATAAAATTGGAAGGATCTGAAAGTGTATTCAAAGGCACTGATAAATGCGCAACTTGCCATGGAAAAACAACTCTGTCCCACAATGGCTTATTTTGAAAACCACTATACCAGTTTAAACCACAACCATAACAGCCTAATCGTTTCCATTCAATGCCATCTGTAGAATATTCTGCAAATGCTGAATCTGATTGGGTTTGCATGATGGATATAAAATTAAATGAAATTAGCGGATCCGATGTTAAAGCAGAAAAATCAAGACAACCCATGTACAGGTATGAATTTTCAAAGAAATTATAGCCTTTATTTACACCGGTAGTCCATGCTTTATTTTCCTGTGCTGCATTACTCATGTTATATTTTAAAGGTGTTGCCCATATCCAGGAATTATTAACTCCTTCCGTAAGGATAGCGCCATTATTACTTTCCAAATCATTATAATATGGGAAAGAGTCAATTGTTTGCATCACGACTACTGAAGAAAGTACAGTATCGTTGGTATTATTTTTATCACCCGGATTATTTATCCAGCAGGTAACAGGATACAATCCGGATGTACTGTAATTAAATAAGGTTGAGAATGTATATTGTAAGCTATCATTATTTGAAATGACTGCGGAAATAACTTCATTCACCACCGGATTTTCACCAACTTTATAAAAGACATTTAGATTCGATACTGGCTGAGATGAATTATTTTTCACTTTAATTGTAACTGGCAACGGTGTAAAAGAAGAAGTACAATTAACTTTTCTGACGGACGCACTGAGTAACGAAACATCTTTGCCACCGTTAAATAACTTGAAATCATCAAAAGAATAACCACCATCATTTGCAGGTGTAATTCCTGTTTTAGTACCTGTGTGTAAGATCTTTATTTGTGTGGAAGTTGAAAAATTCTGGCCATTTTCAATTTTTAATTTCTGATATAAATTGATGGCATTTACATTTTTATATACTGACGGCGTACTTCTGTTTGCAAACAAATCAAATATTCTAATCCAAGGTTTGGTGTCATCACCTCTTGCAAATATTATATCATTGCTATCCGGTTCTGCTCTGTTCATATAATTAAATTCTAGAAAAACGATAGAATCCACATAATTAGATAGATTACGTGTGAATATTAATTCATTTTTCTTAACACCGGTACCGGCATAATTATCTAAGGATATACCTTTATTTCCTGTTTTAGCGTACAAATTCCCTTCATTACTGCGAAGCCTTCCTCCTTCTTCGGGATAGTAATCTGCATATTCTAACCCGGATAATCCGAATGTTGAATACGTTAATTCTGTATTCAAATTTTCAAAAGATTCTGAAAAAGGCAGTGCAACAGAAGGATTGGAAAGGTGTTTAATCGTATAATGTAAAGTGTCGTTATTAAAATTGTTATCGCCTGCAAAATTGGTCCATGCTTTTAGCAAATAATTCCCTGGTGTTGCTAAATTCTCATTTACATTGTATTGTATGATAGCTGTATCGTTAGAAACCAAAGCAACAGGTAATGTTGCTGTACGAACAGGCCCACCGTTAATTGAATAAGAAACACTAATAGAACTTTGAGTTACAGTTCCGTAGTTTTTGATAATAAGTGAAATTTTTTCTAAGTTAGTCAGTGCAGCGGAAGTTAATTGTCTGCCTCCAAAAGGTTTGTTTACAGCATATACACCAACATCGTTTGTTGTAGTACATGCATTTGGAGTTGGAATAAATGATTTAGCTAAACAGCGATTACCTTCAAATCCATTTTTAATTGTAGAAATAGCATAAAAGTATGTTTTCCCGTTTTTTAATTTATTAATAGTGTAAGTTAGCAAGCTGGTTTGTCCTGCAAAAGTCCAGACTGTATCTTCAAATAAATAAACTTTGTAGCCTGTCGCATCTGTAACTGCAGGCCAATTTATTTTGACAGATCTGTCACAAACCGAATGATTAATTGATGGATAAAATATCTGTGTACTCACTTTAAAAGTAGACGCAGAAACGGCTATATTATTTCCAGAAGATATTTTTACAAGACAGCTGTCGCTAACGATATTAGGAACTGGCCAGGAATATGTTTTAGCAGAAAGTTGCTGATTTGAAACAAGTGTTTGCCAGGTGGATCCATTGTTTGCAGAAAATTCAATTTTTGCGGTAGAATCTACACCATTTGGAAACCATTTGATAACGGATGTTCCCGGATCAATTATCTCTCCTCCGTTTGGATGAGTTATTTCAATTTTTCTTTCCTGAACATAATATGCAACGGCATAACTCTGTGGACCAAAGGGAACTGCTGTACCTTTTACAACAATTGTGTAATTACCGGCAATCGGATTTTCAATTGTTATTTGTTCGTTAGTATTCAGATTGTCTATTCCTCTTAATGCTAATTGTTTCGGATTTGATGGATTTAACTTCCAGGGCAAAATGGTATCACCAGCAGGATTGACCAGTTTTAGATCCAGATTATTAACTAATGCTACATCTGCTATCGGACTTCCTTCTTTATCTGTCCACGAAAGTGTAATTTTTAACTGAGCGGTATTGGGAGCAACCGTTAATGGATGTGTCTTAAATTGTTGCTGAGATACATCGCCGGAAAAATACATATTTTCAGCAATAGATTTTACAGCCCTATATGCATCAGGTTTACCAAAACCGTATGTATAATCCGGTCCAATATTTCCTAAATCTCTTGCCGTGTTTATTAATACTGATTTTATTAAAGCAGCTGCAGGAACAACACCGAATTGTTGTTTGTATTTTTGATGCAACAATGCAGCAAGTCCTGTAATCTGTGGTGCTGAATACGATGATCCAAAAACACTACCGACGTTATTGTTTGGCAAAAATGTTGTAACGGCAAATCCTTTTGTTACCAATTCCGGCTTTAATCTTCCATCTTCAGTAGGTCCTCTACCACTATTTTCCACAGCTCTTTCATCAAAAAAAAGCCATCCTATTGTTAAAGCATTTTTACAACCCTGAAATCCAATATCAACAGAACTAAAGGTATCAGTAGCAACGGCACAAGAAAATGAAGCAGTGTTTCCTACTGCCACCACCGGAAGTAACGTAGGATTATCGTACACTAATTTATCTAAATCTGCTGCTTCCGGAATATATAGACCAGATTGAAAACAATTGGTAGAAGCAAAATTATAAGAGTGATTGGACAAATCAACATTGTACTTATTTTTACCTGATTTTATTTCACCAACAACATCATCCAGTAAATCCCAATAATACATGGAAGATCGAGGTGCGATTCCGCGTAAATTAGGAAATGTATTTCCTGCTGCACCTACACAACCAGCTACTTCTGTTGGATGTGCCATATATGGCAAAGAACTGAAAAGTTTATCTACTACAAAATTTCTATTAACCGGCAAGTCTATATTTGCACCAACAGCACCATCGTCCCAGATTCCGACATTAACACCTTCCCCTTTCAGATTATACCCATAAGGATTTTCTTCTTGTACTTGAAATGCACCCATTATTAATGTTCCGTCATAAATTAATGGTGTTTTATTTGGATAGAATTTGGTTATAAAATAAACAAACGGGAATTTAATTAACTTTTCCAGCTGTGACTTATTTGCATATGCAGAAAAGTGATGATGTACTTTATCATTATTTAAAATACTTATTCCTATTTGCTCTGCTAATGTTGTGATGATTTGATTGCTTGTTCCGGATGCATACATTACAGTGACAGGAACAGCTGCTGAAGTTGATATTAATGACTCATCTACTTTACTTTCTTCTGCTATATAACCTACTTTTTTATAAGGTATAGACTGCAAAAGCAAACCTGTTTTATCTGCATCCGTTGCAATTAAATAAAGGCCATAACCAAGGTAAGAATTTACAAAAACGCCTTTCTCTTCAAAAATTCCTGCTGAATTAAGATTGGGTTCAATTACTAAATAATCAGTATTTTCAAATCTGAAAGCAGTTGTAGCAGATGCAGTTTTTGCCGCAGTATTATCAAAAGCAACAGGATTAATTTCAACGATATGTAGATTGTTTTTGGCTATTGATAAAAACAAATTTCCCAATAGAAGAAAAAACAAAGTAAAGGTCTTTGTCATAAAAATTAGATTTAGTATAAATATAAGATTTTATGGCGAAAAAGACAATAAACTCGTTTTACACAAATTGTTTACTATTTCATTTCTACTAAGGTAATTCCATCACCGCCAAACTGATCATTTTCATAGCGAAACGACTTGACATGTGGATATTTTTTGAGATAGAATTGAACGGCTTGCTTCAAAGCACCGGTTCCGCGTCCGTGAATAATTTTTATATTGTGGATTCCATACATGATTGCTCTGTCCATGAAATTATCCAATGCGCTAATGGCCTCATCTTTCATCAATCCACGTAAATCTAAATTATAGTCAAATTCACTTTTTTCAATTAGGATTTTGGAAGAATACGTATTGCGTTTTTGCTCCACAATTCCTTTCTTTTCTTCCACAACAATAAGCTGGTGCATTTTAACTTTAGTCTGCAGGTTTCCGAAGGCGACAATGGCATTATTATTTTTTAATTCCAATACCACGCCTGTTTCTGTACCTTCTTCCAGTTTTACTTTTGAACCGACAACAATTTGTTTCGTTGATTTATCCGAAATCTGCACAGGAACATCCTCTAGTTTTTTTTCTATCTGTGCTCTGTTTTCATCTATGTAAGTGCGTACGACCAGGAATTTTTCTTTATTATTCTTTGCTTCTTTCCAGCTGCGCATTTCATTTTCCAGATTGCGACTCTCGTCATTAAATCGATCTAACAAACGTGCTTCATAATGCTTCAGCAATCGTTTTTTTTCTTTTTCCAGTTCCTTATTTAGTAGTTCGTAGCTTTTCGTTAAATCCTGCAACTGGGATTCTTTGACCTGCACATTTTTACGCAACCCTTTTATAAAATGCTTTTCCGTTTGAATGTCTGTCAGCACTTCGTCTAATACTTTTTTGTTATCGCCTATTTTTGCAGAAGCACTTTTTATAATTGCATCAGACAAACCGCTTTTTTTTGCAATCTCAAAGGTGAAAGAGCTGCCCGGTTGTCCAACCTGCAACAGATACAATGGTTTTAATTGCCTGGTATCAAATGCCATGGCACCGCTCTGCATATTTTCGGTGTTAGCTGCATAAACTTTCAGGTTATTAAAATGCGTTGTTATCACACCAAATACATTTTTCTGGTGCAAACTTTCCAGGATAGCTTCTGCCATTGGTCCGCCTAATGCAGGATCGGTACCCATACCCATTTCATCAATCAATACAAGTGTTTTCGAAGTGGCTTTTGATAAAAAATAATTCATATTCGTCAAATGCGAACTGTAGGTACTTAGATCATTTTCTATAGATTGTTCGTCGCCGATATCCACAAATATGTTATCAAAAACGGAAAGCACTGAATTTTCTTTTGCAGGAATCAGCATGCCGAACTGGAACATTAATTGTACCAATCCAACCGATTTTAAGATGATAGATTTACCGCCTGCATTTGGACCTGAAATCACCATTATCCTGTTTTTATCATCCAGCAAAATGGTATTATCTATAATGGGTTTATGTTGTTTTTTATGATGGTGGTACAACACCGGATGCACAAATTCGCGTAAATATATTTGCCGTTCTTTAGATATCTGAGGCATGGTGCAATTATAATTAATGCCAAAATATGCTTTTGCACGAATTACATCCAGCTCACTCATCAATACTTGCAAAGATTCAATATTCTCTTTATAAGGCTGGATTTTGGAAGTAATGTCTACTAAAATTTTATGAATTTCACGGCGTTCATCCAGGTATAATTCTGTGAGTTCATTATTCAGAAAAACCGTTTCATTCGGTTCAATATAAGTGATATTTCCATTATCACTTTCATCGGTAATCAGTCCTTTTATACTGCGTTTATATTCGGATTTCACCGACAATACCCGTCTGCCATCGCGAATGGTTTCTTCTGTATCTGCTAAAACATTTTGTTGCTTATGCGATGACAGCACCCGACGAAATACAGCATTAATTTCCTGAATTTTTTCATGAATTTGCTTTCTGATTTTTGACAATTCAGGCGTTGCATTTTCTCTGACAATTTCTTTATCAATATCAATAACTTTTGAAATAGAAGCTATTAAACCCAATTCTAAATTATAGTCTGCAATTTTTTCTTTTAAAAACGGATATAGTTGCTGTCTTGCTTTTGGTGTAAAAAAACGAAAGACTTCGGCCACCGCACTTAATGCATAATACAACTCAATCAGTTCTCTCACATCCAGATAATAATTGTCGATTTTTAACTTAATCAAAAACGGCAATTCATTAAAACCATATTGAGGCAGCTGCGTATCATTCTCTATAATTTCTTTAGCTTCTTTTACAAACTGCAGTTGCTTATTCAATACATCCAAATCTGTTATGAATGATTGTTTCAACAATAATTGTTTACCCAAACTTCCGGAACAAAGGCTTTCCAGTTCTTTTAAAATAAAAGGGAAATCTAATTTTTCTAAACTATTTTTAGGATAATGGTGCATTACTTATACATTTTCAGGATGGAGTCTGTGAGTAAACTGTAGATCCGGTGTAAATGTTCATCTTCCTGTTTGAGTAAATATAAATGTTTGTCTATTATTTCCATATCATTTCTTCTGGCAGGTCCTGTTTGTGCGTCTTTCGGAGAAATGGTATCAATTTTATGGATGGTTTCATGAATCAACGGCATTAGTAATTGATAATCGAGCTGATGTTTTTCACAATAATCCTGAGCAAGGGCAAATAAATGGTTGGAAAAATTATTGACAAAAACTGCTGCAATATGTAAATGCTTGCGTTGTTCATCCGTATACTCATACACTTTATGGCTGAGTAATTTTGCCAACTCTTTAATTTCTTCTTTAAATGAGTTATTATTAGACGTTATCAAAAAGGGCACTTC
>JBIKPT010000020.1:0-25353 GCA_044357355.1 Chitinophagales bacterium | reverse complement strand
ATATCCGCGACTTATTCATGGATACCGGTATTTCCACAGATACCTATGCAATCATCGAGTTGAAGATGATTGACCAGATTCTTAACAACGTCGATAACGCACGCCGTACCTTAATCGAACAGGCAGCCGGTATTTCCAAATATAAAACCAGAAAGAAAGAAACACTGGCAAAATTACAGGCTACCGAAGGCGATTTAAATCGCGTGGAAGACTTGTTATTTGAGATTGACAAGAATTTAAAAGCTTTGGAATCTCAGGCAAAAAAAGCACGTCATTACAAAAACTACAAAGAAGAATACAAAGTTATTTCCATCGATTTATCGAAATATGAATTGCATAGCATAAACGAAAGTTTTACGCTTTCTAATAAAGAAATTGAAGAATACGAAGATAACAGATTGGAATCTACCACTCAGATAGAAGTGCTGGAAGCCAACCTGGAAAGAGAAAAACTCGCTGTGCTGGATAAAGAAAGAACATTGTCTGATCAGCAAAAGCAACTCAACAGTTTCTTATCACAATTACAGGAAAAAGAAAGTCAGAAAAAAATTGACCAGCAGAAATCTACGTTCTTAAAAAATCAGATTGTACAGCTCAACCAGCAGATTACACAGGCCAAAAACGTGATTGAAATTTTGAGTAAAGAAATTGAACAGCTTAAAATTTATAACGAAGAAGACGAAAATAAGTTAGAAGTCGTGCGCATTGAATTTGACAATGCAAAATTAAAACTCGAAGAGCAGCGCAATGCAAACCTGGAATTCAGAAACAATCTAGATGAAGCACGCAACAGACATGTGGCCAGCACCAATAAAATTACCGAAACGGAAAAACTGATTGCGGTAAAAGAATCGCAACACGAAGCGTTGCAACGCAGCGCGCAACAGTCGATGTTCGAGAACGAGGAACGCATTAAAACATTGGAAGGCTTACGAAATGATATTACACAAACGGAAGACAAAATCGAAAAGCAGAAAATGCTGGTAGATGACTTGCGTAGAAAAGAAGAAGAAAATCTGGAAAAAATTCAGGTACTCGAAGAAAAAACGGAACAGCTTCGTCAGGATTTAACCAACAAAAACAGAACCTTAGACGCGAAAAATAACGAGTTTAAGCTGACTAGAAACATGATTGATAATCTGGAAGGATTTCCGGAATCTATTAAATTTTTGAAGAAAAACGTCAACTGGCTGAAAGACACGCCATTGCTATCTGATATTATTTATTCAGAAGAAAAATACCGCGTAGCCATTGAAAGTGTGCTTCAACCCTATCTCAACAACTTTGTGGTAGACACAGAAAATGAAGCCATCAATGCGATCGATGTATTATCTCAAAGCTCTGTCGGAAAAGCCAGTTTCCTGATTTTAGATTATTTCAAAAAAACAACGGTTAACAGCGGACAATCGACACTTGACAATACTAAAAAAGCCATTGATGTCGTTCAGGTTGATGAACAGTTTAAACCGCTTTTGTCTTATCTGTTAAATGGAATTTACATCGCAGATGAAGGCACGGATGTTAACAGCATCTTCGATAAAATCGATAACAAGAAAGATATTTTCATCATTTCCAATTCCGGTCATTTATTAAAATCGGACAAACAAATTTCCGGTGGCGCTGTTGGTTTATTTGAAGGAAAACGTTTGGGTCGTTTGAAAAACCTGGAAATTCTGGAAAAAGAAATCAAAGAGCTGGAAACGGAAGTGATGCACCTGAAAAAAATCACGCAGGACAACTACAACGAATTACAGCACCTGAAAGTGAATTCATTCAGAAACGTGATTGAACGAGAATCACATCAGTTGCAGCAAGTGGAAAAAGAACTGGTAGCGAAAAAATCCAAGATAGAAAGTGAAGAAAATTCTATCGGAAAAATTACCACACAGGCACAGGCACTGCACGATCAAATCGAGCAATTGTTGCTGGAAATTGAGCCACTGCAAACCTTATTAGGTGAACATATTGGCTTGGCCAATAACCACAAAACGGAATTGGATAACTTAGAAATAGATTTCAGAAAAGCAAATGAACTGTACAATCAATTTTCACAAGCTTTCAATCAAACGAATATTTTATTTATTCAGCAGGAAAACAAACTGAAATCCAATCAGCAAACGCTGACCTACAAACAGCATCAGTTGGAAGAAAATCAAAACCGTTTACAAACGGCAACCACCGAAATTGAAAACGCACAACTGGAAATTGATATTCTTGCAGAATCTATAGAAAAACTGGAAACGGAATTAATCGAATCTTACAAGGAAAAAGAAACGCAGATGCAGTTTCTATCCGAACAGGAAACGGATTACTATAAAGTGAAAGACGGCATCAATGCGATTGAAGATGCTATCCGCGAGAAAAACAAAAACAAACAATCGATAGAGCAAACCATCATGAATAAGAAGGAAATGCTGAGCGAACTGAAATTAAAACTGAATGTTTTAAAAGAACGTTTGTCGATTGAATTCCATATTGATGCAGACGAATTTACAGCAACACTTGAGTTGCCGGAAACGCCGAAAGATGATTTGGCTGACCGTTTAGAGAAAGTGAAACGACGTATCGAAAACTTTGGCGAAGTGAACCCGATGGCGGAAGAAGCGTATAACGAAATGAACGAACGTTTTGTTTTTATTAATACGCAAAAACAAGATTTGGTAGACTCTAAAGAGAACTTACTGCAAACCATGCTGGAAATTGAGAACACGGCGAAAGGTCAGTTTTTAGAGACCTTTAACGCAGTGCGCGAAAACTTCATCAGTGTATTCAGAAGTATGTTTACGGAAGATGACAATTGTGATTTGGTTTTGGTAAATCCGGATGATCCGTTGGAATCTGAAATTGATATTATTGCAAAACCAAAAGGAAAACGTCCGCAAGGAATTAACCAACTTTCCGGTGGAGAAAAAACACTGACTGCATTATCGTTGCTGTTTGGGTTGTACTTATACAAACCGGCACCGTTCTGTATTTTAGATGAGGTGGATGCGCCATTGGATGATGCCAACGTACGCAAATTCAACGAAGCCATCCGCAAGTTCTCACAGAACTCACAGTTTATTTTGGTGACACACAATAAATCTACCATGGCTTGTGTAGATTCTATCTACGGTGTTACCATGGTAAAACAAGGGATTTCCCGTGTAGTACCGGTGGATTTTGGTAGTTTGAATTAGAATAGTTTTATTAAATTAATCAATTTAATAATAAATGATTAATATTAAATATTATATTCGAACTTTAAAGTTCAAATCATAAAACAATTTTCATTTTTTATTTTCTGCATTTATAAGTTAACTCTATTCTCACAGGATGTTTATGTTAATAATACTTCAATGAAGTATCACACATCCAACTGTATAAAAGTTAATAAAAAATATTTTGCTATATCATTAAAGTCAGCACTTGAAGCTGGATGTAAACCATGTAATGAATGTTCACCACCAACAAAAGTTGAAGACAATAACAATATCAAAAATCTAAATTCTGACAAACCAATTGAATTTTCAAAAGTCATATATACTGATAGTGTTGGAAAAGAAAAAATATTTGTTTCCATAAACGATTGGTTTGCCAGCAACTTCAAATCAGCAAATGATGTTATTCAAATGTCAGATAAAGAGGCTGGTGTAATAGTTGGGAAAGGTGCATTATCATACTCTTATGGAAAAATGTCTTATATAGGTTATGATGGATTTATTACTTATACTATCAAGGTATACATAAAAGACAATAGATTTAAATTGCAATATAGAATTATTTAAAAATTAAAGATATATAAAATATTACAACATATCTAACTTAGAGGTTGTTGTTGATTGTATAGCACAGAACCAAATAATTTATGGTTTAAACTCTATTTTTGAAGAAGCTTTAAGACAATATTGTAAGTTAATTATCAATACTATATATAAGAATTAATAATTAATTTTTTATCGGTTGGTATCTACACCAAACGAAACCCAAAAAATCGAAAGTATTTAAACGCATTCAACCTTTTAACTAAGAAATACCTTCTAAATCCTTCTCATACTCATATTGCAAATCTTCATGTAACGTTTTCATGGCTTTGTTAATCTTCTTTAACTGGCTGTTGTATAAATTGACCATCGCCGTGCTTTTGGTATAATCTATCTTCAATGCTTTTAGTAGTTTGCAAAAATGTATCAGCATCTGTATTTCCGTTTCCGCCTGCCCGGAATATTTGATGTACTTATTCGCCATACGTAAAATGCGTCGTATGCTTTTCTTGGCCAGAAATAGGTTGGACACATTCATTTCTGCAAACTCCGCCGACATTTCCTTTTTTATCGCGTTGACATACTCCTGCTCATTTGAATTTTCAAACAAGAGGTAATTCAGCAATTCCTTATTTTCCTTTTTGTATTTCGCCATGCGGATACACAATTCCACCAGAGCTTCCTGCGGAATGTGCTGCAGTTCATTTTTTATAGCAGATAAAGAAGCAGATTGCATTGATTTAAGATTTCAGTCCAAATTACGTAAATTTTCGCTTCATTCCGAGCTTTACGTCATTCCGACCTCAGATGGAATCTGCTGAATAAATCACAAATAGTCTATGTATTTGTTTTCTGGATCTCTCACACCGTTCGAGACGAGATGACGGTACTCATTTCCGGAATTCAGAATGACAGATATTCTTCCTACTTTTGCAGCAGTTTGACAGCAATACTACAAGAAGACCATTACTTCCAGCCATTTTACGAATCCACAGCGCATTATTCCTTGCCGGAAAAATTCACTAATCCGTTTCAGGACGAGCCGCATCCGCTTTGTTTATTGGCAGCGAAAGAGTTGCAAGACTATCTCCACACACAAACAGACTGGGAACATAACTTTGGATTGGACTCTCAACAGGATGGAACTATCATTGGAAAAATGTTTGGTGTGCTGGTGGTTAAAACACAACAAAATAAAGTTGGTTTTTTAGCCGCTTTTTCAGGCAAACTGGCCGGAGTCAACGAACACAGCAAATTTGTGCCCGCGGTTTATGATGCACTAAAAGAAAACAGCTTTCTGAATATTGGAATGACTGAACTGAATGCTATTAATCTGGAAATTAAAGCACTTGAAACAGATGAATTATCTGAAAATTCCGAGCAAATAAATACGCTTAAGCAATTTAGAAAACAACATTCAATAGGCTTACAAAACAAACTATTTGATCATTATATTTTTCTGAATACAGCTGGTGAAGCAATGAACTTACGCAGCATTTTTAAATCCTATAACAATACAAATCCACCGGCAGGTGCCGGTGAATGTGCCGCACCAAAATTACTGCACTATGCATTTCAACAGGATATGCAACCATTGGCAATATCAGAATTTTGGTGGGGTTTGTCGCCAAAATCTGAACACTGGAAACATGGTCATTTCTATCCAGCTTGTCAGCAAAAATGTGCACCAATTTTATCGCATATGCTGAAAGGAATAGTATTCGATGAAAAACAAAAATAATTTTATACATTTACAAGAGTAACAATAGCATGAAAAAAATCCTTTATCTTCTATTACTTTTTTGTTTGACTACTGCAAGTGCGCAAAACAACGATAGTGTAAAAAATGCCATTCAGCCTTTTAGTAAAATTGCTGTTCCGGAAAATGCATTTGTATTTTATGTACTTGGCGACTGGGGACGAAAAGGAAAGCATCACCAGCGCAATGTTGCGGAAGCTATGGATAAATGTGCGGCGCTTGTACCACCGGAATTTATTATATCTACCGGCGATAATTTTTATACGTTTGGTGTAAAAAGTACCAAAGATAAACTCTGGAAAAAATCATACGAAAACATTTACAACGGTCCAAATATTAAATCAACTGACTGGTATCCGGTTTTAGGCAATCACGATCACTATGGAAATCAACAGGCAGAAATAGATTATTCAAAATTGAATCCGCACTGGAAAATGCCATCGGATTATTTTGCAGCCAAGATGCAAACAAGTAATGGTGCAAAAATGTTGTTTGTGTATACGAATACAGAACCGCTGGTGCGCTCAAAAAATACAACAGCCACACAACAATGGAATTGGATAGACAGTACATTAAGCAACTCCGATGCATCTTGGAAATTTGTGATTGGTCATCACCCTGTTTATTCGTCAAACACAACACATGGTGACAGTCCGCTTTTAATTGAAAAGTTAAAGCCTATGCTGGAACAATATAAGGTACAAGCTTATTTTTGCGGACATGATCACGACCTGCAACATCAGCAACCTAAAGGCAGCACGATAGATTATTTTATTTCCGGAGCAGGTTCTGAACTGCGACCTTCATCCAGCTATCAGCATACACTTTTTGCGCAAAGCACTGCAGGTTTCATAATAGTAGCAATTGCAGATAACACCATGAATGTTTACTTTATAGATGAACAGCAAAACGTCATTTACCAGTACAGCAAGAAAACAGACTAATTTTATTGTTATAAATCAAACACGTTTGCATTCATCACGCCACCGGTGTGTACGGCAATAATAGTAGCATTTTCAGGAAAATAATTTTTAGAAATCAAATCGAATATACCAAAGAGTAGTTTTCCGGTATAGACATAATCCAGTAAAATCTGATGTTCCTGATGAAAATCTTTGATAAACTTTATCAGAGCTGGTGTTGTTTTTGCATAGCCGCCGAAATGGTATTCAGTCATCAGCAAACACTCAACATTTAATAACTTCTTAATTTCATCAAACAGAAATTCACCACCTTTCAAAACAGGAAAACCAATCGCCTGCTGGTGTGGTTGAAGATTACTTGCTATACCTGCAATGGTCGTTCCGGTGCCACTGGCGCAACAGATGTAATCAAAATCAATGTCAATCTCCGAGACAATTTCGGCACAACCTTTTACTGCAAGTTCATTTGCTCCACCTTCGGGAAGTATATAAGCTTCGCTTAACAGTCGTGAGTCGTGAGCCGCAAGTAATGCGTCAGTTTTTTTATATTTATAATTTTCTCTGTCTAAATATAACAGCTCCATGCCGCAATCTTTGGCGAACTGAAGCGATTTGTTTAAAGGCGAATAAGCTTCGCCGCGAATTATTCCGAAGCTTTTAAAACCAAAAACTTCGCAGGCTTTAGCAGTTGCAGTAATATGGTTAGAAAATGCACCGCCAAAGGTTAGTAAAGCAGATTTGTTATCTTGTTTAGCCTGTGCTAAATTGTATTTCAGCTTACGCCATTTATTTCCGGAAATTTCCGTATGAATCAAATCGTCGCGTTTAATGAACAAATTGACCGAATGCTTACGTGTTAATTCGTTGGTGATTTTATCCAGTCGCGATGGCAGTTGAAAAATATTGGTCATCTATTATTTTTCAAAGATTCTCTTTCGTATCATAGCAAAGTAAGCAACTATGGTTTCATTAGAAAAACTCGGTTCCACTCTGTCAAATGTAACCTTGCCGTCTTTCGTTTTAAATATTTTAAAGTAATAACGAAAAGCTGCCGGTGCATCCGTTTGTGAGATATCGCCTCTACCCCATTTTATATTGTAAAAATCCAGGGTATCTTTTGAGGTTTGTTGTACCAGATAATTTCCCTGACTAAACCACAATAATGTTTGAACCGGTTTAGTGTCTTTAATGTCATTCAGTAATTCCGTATTGCGTTTGTAACCTACAAATTCCAATTTCTTATCCTGCTGAAAAATGGAATATTCGGAAACATAAATCATACTGTCATTCACAGCAATCATATTCCACAGCCATGAGGTAAACATAGCCGGTGAAGTGGAAAATTGAGTGTAAGTTATTTGTTGTTCCTTCAAATTTTCTTTAAAAACGGCTGCTGCTTTATTTTTATTAATAGTTGCATATCCAAGATAGCCGGTACTCAATAGTATAGACAACCACACAATCCTGCTTCTTGTCAGACTTTCTTTTTTAAAAAACATGGCAATGATTAGTAAAATTAAAAACGGCAATGTATAGAGCGGGTCGACTACAGCTACATTATTAAAACCCACCAAATATCTTGAAAACGGAAGGAAAAATTGCGTACCATAAGTGGTGCAACAATCCAACATAGCGTGTGTCAAAAATCCGAGATACCACAACAGATACCAACGGAAAAATGAGATTTGTTTTTTAAACAAGCGATAGGTCAGATAAGTAAATGGCAATGCAATGAGCAATTGCGGTACCGCGGCATGACTATAACTTCTGTGTATCAGTAAGGCTTCCTCCGGTGTAAAGTCTGTAAAAAACCCAAGAAAGACATCTAAATCCGGAATGGTGCCGGCAACAGCACCAAACAAAATAGCTTTATTGCCAATTTTCTTACCCAATACTAATTCTCCGACGCCTGCGCCTAATGCTATTTGTGAAATGGAATCCATTTATTCTATTTTATCTTAATAATGAAACAAATTGATTCGCTTCATTATATTACATTCTCTATGATCTATAAAAACAACTCGCCTTGTTCGGGTTCTTGTTTATCTTTCAAATTGGTAATTTCAAAGTCGACATCGAAATTGGCGATTTGTTCGTCATCTTCATCTTGTGGTGCTTCGATTAATTTTATTTCTTTAATGGTTCCACCGGTCAGTTTATTACCAATCGCTTTCCAGCCTTTTACTTCTATAAACTCTGTTAAATTCACCGTTTCAGGTTCGCCAATTTTTCCTTTTCCAATATCCATTTTATATTCTATAGTTGGATTGGAAAACAACGTAGCAAAAACAAGCTTTGCATTATTTTCATCTGAAATGAAATTATTTTTCGTATCAATAGAGATAGTTTCTATCTGGAAGCGTTTTACATAATTGCATTTCTTGACATCCGAATAATGCACTGCAGTTACCGTGGTGGTTGGATACAACTTATCTACGGCAACAATTTCATTCATCGTGTAACGATTAGTCAAATCGAAATTAGTCAGGCAATATTCTCCGGATTTTAAAACCACTAAAATCTTATCATCGTTCTGGAAAGAACCCAGATAGCGGCCGCGTTTATCAATGTTTAATCGACCAACCGTATCATCCAGCCAGATTTCCACACCACCTAAAGTTGTTCTGCCTTTCGTTTTCTGTTCAATTTTTTTGACCGGATATTTCGTCACAATATTTCCAACAGAACCTCTTCCTTTGATATCCAGGTTATAAAAATCAAACTCAAATACTTTATTGCGCGCACTGCAGGCCGGCGACAATACCACACTGCAACTTTCTGCTTCACCATTTGGATTCACTGAAAAATACAACACTTTAGATTTTGGGTTTCCTTGTGAAATGGGATATTCCTTATCTCGTGTGATAGATGTAACATTAAATCGTTTCGCATAGCTGGTGCCGCTTTTACCATCCAGATAAACGGCATTGTAAGTGGTCCGTTCATCGTTCTTTTTCCAAACTGCAACATGAATTATATCTTTGCCGACAAACACTTTCTCAGAGTTGCGGACTACTTTCATCGTCCCGTCTTTCATGAAGGCAATGATATCGTCAATATCAGAACATTCCGAAATAAACTCTTCTTTCTTCAGGTCTTTTCCAAAACCGATAAATCCTTCCGCGCGGTTGACATATAATTTTTCATTATTAGCTGCAACCGTTTTAATTTCAACGACATCAAAAATGGCAATTTCCGTTTTACGTTCCTTTCCTTTGCCGTATTTTTTCAATAAATCTTCGAAGTATTTAATGGCATATTTAGTGAGCGATTTAAGATTCTTTTTAGTTTCTTCCATCTCCGTTTCCAAACCTCTGATATACTCATCCGCTTTTTTCTTGTCAAACTTAGAGATGCGTTTGATTTTTATTTCTGTTAATCGTACAATATCTTCTTCCGTAACTTCACGCATCAATAATTTCTTGAACGGAGTCAATCCTTTGTCAATCGCAGCAATCACACCTTCCCAGGTTTCCTCTTCTTCAATGTCGCGATATATTTTATTTTCAATGAAGATTTTTTCCAAGGATGAGAAATGCCATTTATCTTCCAGTTCTTGCAACTGTATTTCCAATTCGCGTTGCAGCAACATCAACGTTGTATCCGTCGACAAGCGCAATGCATCGGATGCACCAATAAAATGTGGTTTATCACCAATAATGACACAGGTATTCGGCGAGATAGATAATTCACAATCAGAAAAAGCATACAGCGCATCTACCGTAACGCTTGGCGAAACCTGCGGTTGTAATTCAATTAAAATTTCAACATCTTTTGCCGTATTATCTATTACTTTCTTGATTTTAATTTTTCCTTTTTCATTTGCTTTTAAAATGGAATCAATTAAATCAGAAGTAGTAGTGCCAAAAGGAATTTCTGTAATCTTCAATGTTTTTTTATCAACGATTTCCACTTTTGCACGCACTCGAATTCGACCGCCTCTTTTTCCGTCATTGTATTCCCGGACATCAACCAAGCCACCTGTCAGGAAATCAGGATATAACTCAAACGCTTCTTTTCGTAAATATTTTATGGATGCATCAATCAGTTCACAGAAATTATGCGACATTACTTTGGTGGATAAGCCAACGGCAATACCTTCTGCACCTTGCGCCAGTAATAATGGAAATTTGACGGGTAATTGTTCCGGTTCCCGTTTTCTTCCATCATACGATAATTGCCATTTTGTGATGTCTTCATTGAATACAACTTCCAGTGCAAACTTGGACAAACGTGCTTCAATATAACGTGCAGCAGCAGCATTGTCACCGGTTCGAATGTCGCCCCAGTTTCCCTGGCAATCAATTAGTAAATCTTTCTGACCGATATTTACAATTGCATCATTGATACTGGCATCACCATGCGGATGATATTGCATGGTGCTTCCTACAATATTGGCTACTTTATTGTATCTGCCATCATCCATTTCTTTCATGGCATGCAGGATGCGGCGCTGCACCGGTTTAAAGCCATCATACAAAGCCGGTACGGCACGCTCTAAAATCACATAAGATGCGTAATCTAAAAACCAGTTTTCATACAAGCCATCAATCGTGGTGATGTGACTTTCCTGTTCGTTATATTCTTCTGTTGACATTTTATTTTCTCTGTTTATCTTTATACTTCAGCTACCGGCACTAAATCTTCAATTATTTCATCTTTTTCCACCTTCAGATTATTTATAATAAAAACCTGACGATCCGGTGTATTTTTTCCCATATAATACTCCAGCAGCTGCTCGATACTTTGATTGCTTTTCAGGACAACCGGCTCTAATCTGATATCTCTTCCGATGAACTGTTCAAACTCATTTGGTGAAATTTCTCCTAATCCTTTGAATCGGGTAATTTCCGGCTTTCCTTTTAATTTAGCAATGGCTTTTAATCTTTCCTGATCAGAATAACAATAGATGGTTTCACGTTTATCTCTCACTCGAAACAAAGGTGTGTTCAATACATATAAATGACCTTTTTTTACCAACTCAGGAAAGAATTGAAGGAAGAACGTCATAAGCAATAAACGAATATGCATGCCATCTACATCGGCATCAGTTGCAATAACCACATTATTATATCTCAGATTTTCTACGTCTTCTTCAATATCAAGTGCATGTTGCAGCAAATTGAATTCTTCGTTTTGATAGACAATCTTTTTAGTAAGTCCATAGCAATTCAACGGTTTACCGCGCAAACTGAACACCGCCTGTGTTTGCGGATTTCGTGCTTTGGTGATAGAACCAGATGCAGAGTCACCTTCGGTAATAAATAAGGTCGTTTCAGCATGCAGTTCATTTTTTTCATCTGAATAATGTACTCTGCAATCGCGTAATTTTTTATTGTGCAGATTGGCAGATTTTGCCCGTTCGTTGGCCAGCTTACGAATGCCTGACAAATCTTTTCGTTCGCGTTCCGATTGCTGAATACGTTTTAGTAAAGCTTCAGCAACAACCTGATTTTTATGTAGGAAAGAATCCAGTTTATCCTTGACAAAATCATTGACAAACGATTTTAAACTTGGTCCGTTTTCCCACATATTTTGTGAGCCTAATTTTGTTTTAGTCTGCGATTCAAAAACCGGTTCCTGCACACGCACGGAAACGGCACCTACAATTGCCTGACGAATATCTGAAGCTTCAAATTGTTTTTTATAAAACTCACGAACCGTTTTGACGATGGCTTCTTTATATGCTGCTAAATGTGTTCCACCTTGTGTGGTATATTGTCCGTTGACAAAAGAGTAATACTCTTCGCCGTACTGACTGTTATGTGTCAGCGCAATTTCAATGTCCGTATCTTTTAAATGAATAATCGGATAGCGTAATTCAGCTTCGTTGGTTTTCTTGGTTAATAAATCTTTTAAACCATCTTTCGAAACAAATTTATTGCCGTTGAAATTTATTGTCAATCCTGCATTCAGATAGGCATAATTCCATAATTGCTCATCAATAAATTCTGAAACGAAATGGAAATTTTTAAAGATGGTATTATCTGCATTAAACTGGAATTTCGTTCCGTTTCGCTCTGTTGTTTTTGCAATTTTATGATCTTTAATGAGTTCACCTTTATCAAATTCAGCTACTTTGGTTTCGCCTTCACGGAACGATTCAACTTTAAAGAAAGATGAAAGTGCATTAACCGCTTTAGTACCAACACCATTTAAACCTACAGATTTTTGAAAGGCACGGGAATCGTATTTCCCACCTGTATTTATTTTGGATACACAATCAACGACCGCACCTAAAGGAATTCCGCGTCCGTAATCTCTCACGGTCACTATTTTATCTTTGATGGAAATGTCGATTTGTTTTCCGTGTCCCATGACAAACTCATCGATAGAGTTATCGATAATTTCTTTCAGCAACACATAAATTCCGTCATCCGGTGCGGAACCATCTCCTAATTTCCCGATATACATTCCGGGACGAAGGCGAATATGTTCTTTCCAGTCGAGTGAACGGATATTTTCTTCGGTATATTGAACTTCAGCCATAATTTAGTAGTAAGTGATAAGTAATAAGTGGTAAGTACTCAATAAAGCTACTTAGCCAACAAGCAAATGTATTATTATAGTAATGGAAAAGAAGGTAAATTTTTCCACATGGTTGAATAAAAAATAAGTGCCTGACTGTTATTTGATTGTATACAGGTATCCAACAGAAAGGTTGAAGTTGCAGTTAAACGTTTTGGTTAAACCTGAGTTCTTTTTGGTGGTACTCATCATACCAAGGTTATGACGTGCCGCAACTTCTATCCATCCTTTTCCTACTTTGAAATTAGCACCGGCACCGGTGGTTAATCCAACATCAAAACGCATATCCCTATTGGAAAAGACATATTTTAGGGTGGTAGCATTTTTGGATTGCTTATCGACAGATACAGAATTTTGAGTGTAGCCACCTGTCCAATAGGCAAAATAAGGTCCTAAAAAGAATACACCTTTTACTTTTTTGTTTCCAACACGGGCAACGGCTAAGACCGGAAACTGTATATAATTAGCAACAAACTTGGCATTGTATTTTGCGGAATCTTCAGAACGTTTCCAGCCTTGTCCTTTTTGTGTAAAATTAAGCTCTGTCTGCAATCCTATATACTTATTAAAATCAACCCTTAATACGGCAGCAATATCCGAACCCAAGATGACCCTTTTTTTATAAGTATCCGGCGGTGTAAATTTCCTAAGGTGCGCTATGTTGAAACCGGCTCTGGCACCAACGGAAACACCTACTTCTGCTTTAGAAGCAAGTGTACCTATAAAATACATTAAAAACAATCCTAACGAACGATACATTTGAAGAATTTGGAACAAATATACCTTAGTTTTTCTAAGATTATGACAAATTTGTTAAACTATACTTAAATTTTTTAGCAATTCAGATGATGTATACTAAAAGGCATTACATTTGTTATTGTAATTAAAAAAAACGAACATGAAAAAATTATTCTTAGCACTAACAATCGCTGCAAGCACTTTTGGTGCATTCGCACAAGGTGATGCAAACGCACCAACAATGGATTTTGAAAAAGACGCTATTGACTACGGCACTATCAAACAAGATGCAGATGGCAACAGAACGTTTAAATTCAAAAACACAGGTACTACGCCTATCATCATCAGTGAAGCACACGGATCTTGCGGATGTACAGTTCCAACGTACCCGAAAGAACCAATCATGCCTAACCAAACAGCTGAAATTAAAGTACACTATGACACACACCGCGTAGGTCCGTTTTCTAAAAGTGTTACAGTAAATTCAAACGCTAAAAACTCTCCGGTAGTTTTAAAAATCAGCGGAACAGTGGAAGCACCTGCGGTTGCACCTGCAGCTACAGAACCAAACACCATCATTCCAAAATAACAACCAGTTAGTTTTGGCTAAATAAAAAAGTCCTGACAAATGTCAGGACTTTTTTTATCGAGTCAGAATAACATATTCACTGATAATTTCCCGAAGAAAACTCATATCATCCATTTTTACTTCTTCCAAACTCATTTGTTCTTTAAGTTTTATAACTGTATCATGTAAAATATTTCGGTAAGTCTGGTTTTGAAATTGCTGTGTCCGTACCAGTAAATTCTTCAAAGCCAGCATTTCTTCGTCGCTGTATCGTACTACCTGCGGAAATTTCGGAACATAATCTTCCTTATCCGGCAAATTTTGTAAATCTGACAGCGTGACAATCCTGTCCGGCTTTAGTTTCACTACCGTCGTATTGGCAATCATGTCGCCTAATCGCTGATTTTTTTCACTCATCAGAATTGAAATGGTGCCCACTGAGAAAAATGACATTCCAAAATCTACGGCACGATAAGCCCAGCGAACAAGATAATCGTTTGTTTCCAGTGCATTTCCGTTTAACTTAATCACCACAATACCGACTATTTTTTTTCCAATACTCTGTCCGTTGGTAAACATTTCTATAAATAGTGAATAGAAATATTTAATCAGCATCAGGACAGCACCAAGTAAGGATATTAATAAATTTGAATCCAGCACATTACCAAAAGAGAAAAACAAATAAATAATCAATATAAAAAACACTGCAACTACTGATGTATCAATGACCCATGCAATAAAACGCCATAAAAATCCGGCGGTTTCATATTGGATTATTACATTCTGAGTGGTGGTTACATCAATTTTTGCCATGCCTAAATATAGTAAAAAGTAATAAGTAAGGAAAAATAGCTATAAAAGTATTAAAAACAGTTGAAGAACAATTAAAATATTTTATTATTTTAGACATCGAATGAAGGAAACCAAATTCATAGAACAAAACAAAAAAAAATGGGCTGAGTTTGAGGATTTATCCAAAAGCAAACATAAAGATTCCAACTTATACAGTAAATTATACATTCAGATAACTGATGATTTATCGTATGCCAGAACATTTTACAGCAACCGTTCCGTGCGCGTATACCTCAATAATTTAGCACAAGATATTTTTCATAAAATTTTTAGTCGTAACCGCAAAAAGCAATCTGTTCTCAAAGACTTCTGGATGGAAGATTTACCTTCTATTATGTACCATCACAGATTGGAATTATTGATTTCATTTCTGGTATTGATCGTGTCGATTGCTATCGGATTGCTGACTTATCAAAATGATCCGGCGTTTGCCACTAAGATACTTGGTGACGGTTATGTGCAGATGACAGCTGAGAATATTGCTAAAAAAGATCCGATGGCAGTATATAAACAAAGCGGTCCGATTGAAATGTTTATTCGGATAGTTTTAAACAATCTGATGGTTGACGTACGAACTTTTTTTTCCGGTTTAATATTTTCTATCGGCTCTGTGTTGGTTTTATTATATAACGGATTGATGTTATCTGCTTTTCAGTTCTATTTTATTAAAAGAGATTTGTTCTGGGATTCGTTTTTAGCCGTGTGGCTGCATGGCACACTGGAAATATCTGCTATGGTTATTTGCGGTGCTGCAGGAATCGTATTGGGAAAAGGCATTGTTTTTCCCGGAACCTTCAGCAGAACGCAGGCATTTTTTTCGTCGGCTCAAAGAGCCACGAAAATATTCTTTTCCGTATTACCTATAACGTTTGCTGCAGGTATTATCGAATCATTTCTAACCAGATACACACAGGCACCTGATATACTGAGACTGGCACTTATACTTATTTCTTTATCTTTTATTTTAGGCTATTATGTATACTTACCATGGCTAAAAAAAAGAAACGGCACGTTGCGAATACTGGAAGCAGAGAAAGTATTGCCGGAATATTTTGCGCCGTTTGAATTTTACCAGATAAAAAAAGTATCTGAAATTATCCTGGACAGCTTTAGCATTTTCCGGAAATATGCCTCTTTCTTTTTTTCCACCATCTTCAAAAGTGTCATTATAACTACAATTATCGGCTTGACCATCAACAAAGATTATTTGCTGGAAGACATCTATTATACACAATGGTCACTGGCTAATTTGGATTATTATTTTATTGCAAATAGCGGCAACTGGTTTTCTATTTTAATGCCTGTACTTTTATTTTATATCAGTTTACAGGTAAACTATGTTTTTTATAAAGAAATAACGGAACAAGCTAAGCTGCCGGTGCTTTCATTTTTTGAATGGCAAAAAGAAAACTGGAAAAAACTGATCAGCATATTCATCGTTCAGATATTATTTTACAGCATCTTGTCCTATTCATCATTAAGTTTCTATGCATTATTCTTTATTGTTCCCATACAATTTATAATGAGTTTTGTAATTTTCTTTCCTTTTCTGAAAACAACACGCTCCATCAGTGCTTTTTTCACCACATTAAAATCCGGTGTATTTAATTTACTGGCTGTCAACACGACATTTATGCTCTTGAGTCTGGCATTTTTCTTTCTTATCAGCACATCTGTTTACTGGTTAATTTACGAAGCTGTTACCATGAATTTAACGGAAGAAGTCATCAGCAGTGATATTGTTTATTTGATTTTCTTTCTGATTGCCATCACCTGTATTGTTACCTTAAGCTTTATATTTTTCTGTATATCACAAGGCGTTTATTATTTTTCACAGAAAGAAAGACATACGGCAGAAGGATTAAGCAGTCAGTTACATAATTTAGGAAACTCACCCAGAAGATATGCGCTTCCAAAATAAAATACGACTGACATTAATCCTGGTGAGCTGGCATTTAGCTGTCCGGTCACAAACTTCCGACAGTGATTATGTAAAAGGTGTTCAGCAGCAGCAGTCCTATATGCAGCAGCCTGTAAAAGCGGAATCATTTGATAAAAAAGAATGGACGGATTTAAAAAAGAAACTAAAAATAAAAGAATATCAACCGAAAAAAAAGAAAGAAAAAAAACCGTCAAAAAATCTGCCACAACTTAATATTTCGCCAACATGGAGTTTAATTATAAAATGGACTTTATTTGCGATTACTATTGGTGCCTTGCTATTTCTGGTTTTACGCGTTCTAGGCATCAATCCGTTTAACCGAAAAGCTGATAAAAACAAAATATTAATCTCGCTGGAGGAACTGGAAGAGAACCTGGATACGGCATCCATAGATCCGCATTTGTATGCTGCAATAAAAGCAAAAGATTTCAAACTGGCAATCCGGTTGTATTACCTGATGATCATACAAAAATTAACCTTGAAAGAAAAAATTATCTGGAAAAAATACAAAACCAACAAACATTATCTGAATGAAATGCGCGGCAAAGAAACCTATCCTGAATTTAAAAAACTTACACTGATCTATGAAAAATGCTGGTTTGGCGAAGGCGAACTTACAGAAACCGGTTTCAACACTATAAATACAGATTTTGTAAATTTCCTGCATAACATAAAATAAGAAATTGAAAAACGATCGCACAAAATATATCCTGATTGCCTTAACGATAATACTCGTGGTGGCAGGCTATTATTTATTAAAAGACTCGTTTACAGAATGGAATTTAAATCTGAATAAAACTAAAAAAAATCCGTACGGAACCTTTGTGATTTATGAACTTTTAAAAGATAAGTATGAGAAAAAAGGATTTTCTGAAATTAAAAATTCAGTAATGGAAAGCTTCCGGAAACTGGATAAACAAAAAAGGTATAATTATATTTTCATCAACCACACGCCTTTTTATGATGCTGCTACGGCAGACACCATTTGCAAATTTGCAGAAGCCGGAAATACCGTATTTATTAGTTGTGAAGGATTGTATGGAAAATTTCTGGATTCCGTTTTATACCAAACCTATCATTTAAATTTAACCACAGGTTACAACGATGCCTACTATCCTCTCTATGACATAGATAGTTTATTCAATAAAGACAAAGACAGCATTGTAGGCAGACATCCATGTAGCATTTTAAACTTTACGCATCCGCAACTAAAAAGCGACAGTGGATATTCGTATTATCTCAAGTATCAGGCAGATACCATAACAAATTATTTCTATCGGTTTCAGGCAGTTCCGGATACTGAATGGACGCAACCGATTCCTGATAAAAATGCCATTTCATTTGCCGGCTATGAATCTTCCTATGGAACCGGTGTAAACTTTGCAGTACTGAAACACGGTAAAGGAAATATTATATTACTGCTGACCGCAATACCTTTTACCAATTATTTTATGCGAACGGAAAAAGGGCTTGAATATGCAGAAAAAGTGTTTGCCCATTTACCGAATCAAACCACACTTTGGGACAACATTTCTCATGAGCAAATCTATACCGATAATGATGAAGATTATCGCGGTGACAGCAGTTACGCCGAGAGTCCCTTATACTTTATATTACAAAACAGATCGCTCCGATGGGCCTGGTATCTAACTATTTTGGGTATCATTATTTATGCTGTTTTCCATGCAAAAAGAAGACAAAACATCATTCCACTCATAGAGCCCAAACAAAACAACTCGCTTAAATACGTAGAAACCATTGGCCAGTTGTATTTTCATGAGGAAGAACATCATGAAATCGCTAACGAAATGCGCTTACAGTTTATGAATTATATCAGACAAAAATATTACCTAAAAACCACAGAAATAGACGACGCATTTTTCAACCAATTATCGCTGAAATCTGCCATTGAAGAAGAAAAAATAAGAGATATATTTGAAGCCTTTAAAGATATTATAAAGATAAAAAGCATCCCGCAAAGCAAATTACATCAACTTAATAATCAACTTGAATATTTTTATAAAACGTGTAAATAAATTTTATGGAAGAAATAAATGAAGAACAGGCAGTGCCGGCAATCAGCAATGACATTGCATTTGTCACTACGGCATCTGAAAAAATAAAAAATGAAATCGCAAAAGTCATTGTCGGCCAGCACAGCGCTATCGACCTGATGCTGTCTGCATTGTTTATTGGTGGTCATATCTTACTGGAAGGAGTTCCGGGAATTGCAAAAACATTAACGGCAAAAATGCTGGCGAAAACTATTTCGGTAGACTTTTCCAGAATTCAATTCACGCCGGATTTGATGCCTACAGATATCGTCGGAACGTCTGTGTTTAACTTAAAAGAATCTGAATTTAAATTCCGTGCCGGTCCGGTTTTTTCCAATATCATTCTCATAGATGAGATTAACCGATCTCCGGCAAAAACACAGGCCGCACTTTTTGAATTAATGGAAGAACGTCAGGTATCTGTTGACGGTATCACCTATCCAATGGAATATCCGTTTATGGTGCTGGCCACACAAAATCCTATTGAACAGGAAGGCACTTATCGTTTACCAGAAGCACAATTAGACCGATTTATTTTTAAGATAGTAATGGAATATCCAAATCTGGAAGAAGAAAAACTGATTTTACACAGGTTCAATAATGACTTTACGGCTAAGATTACCAATCAGGTGCATGCAGTTGCAAATGCAGCTGACATAAAACGTTGCAGCGAAATTGTAGAGAGAATATACATCAAGGATGAAATCATCAACTACATTGCAAATGTGGTGCACGAAACACGAAATCATGGCGATTTATTTTTAGGCGCATCGCCAAGAGCATCGCTGGCATTATTGAAAGCCAGTAAAGCAATGGCAGCTATTTCAGGCAGAGAATTTGTGACACCGGACGATGTACGTTCCGTGTCTGATGCTGTCTTAAATCACCGTATTATTCCATCACCGGAAAAAGAAATGGAAGGCATCACTGCACAGGATATCATCAAACAAATAATTCAAAAAATAGAAGTACCAAGATAATTGAAGTTTAACGTTAAACTTTGTATGATTTTTCTAAAAATCAACTATTGACCATTGACCAACAACCAATGAACAAACTCAAACACACATACGAACGCTTTATAAAACACACGTTTTTAACGAAAAGATTCTTCTTCGTTTGGGCGACGGCGGTTTTTATTTTTGTATTGAGTTTTAGTTTTGATTTTCTGTTTCCGATGGCAGAACTACTATTGATTATGCTCGCAGCATTTACCTTGCTAGATTTTTTGCTGGTAAAATTTTACGATCACAAAGTGGAATGCAAACGAACCACTCCACATGTGTTACCATTAGGCGACGAACAACATATTGGTTTGTATGTTAAAAATAACCACAGTACCATTGCCAGATTTGAAGTGGTAGATGAATTGCCTGAAGAATTTCAGAAAAGAGATTTTTCGTTTACTTTTTATTTGTCATCCGGTGAAGAAAAAACGCTCTCCTACAATGTTCGTCCGCTTACACGCGGTGCTTATAAATTCGGCAATTGCAATGTATTCGTATCTACTTTACTTGGATTGATACAACATAAAATCGTATTTCCACTTCAGGTAACCACACCGGTGTTTCCGTCTTCCGTGCAGGTGAAAAAACATGAATTATTATTATTCAACAAACTGCATACGTTTCAGGGTGTAAAAAAGATGCGGAAAATCGGACACAGTTACGAATTTGAACAAATAAAAAATTACACGGATGGCGATGACATCCGCACGGTCAACTGGAAAGCCACCGGCAGAAGAAACCAACTGATGGTCAATCAGTTTGGCGACGAAAAATCACAGCAAATTTATTCAGTGCTGGATAAAAGCCGTGCAATGAATATGCCATTCAACGGCTTAAGTTTGATGGATTATGCTGTGAATACCACCTTAGTCATTTCAAACACCGCTATTCACAAAGACGATAAAGCCGGTGTGCTTACCTTCAACGAAAAAATCGGAAGTTTTGTAAAAGCCAATAAAAAACCGGGTCAACTAAAACTGATTTCTGAGGTATTATACAAAGAAGAAGAAAGCAGCCTGGAAGCCAACTATGAATTATTATACAACGCAGTTACGCGCTTAATTAAACAGCGAAGCCTTGTTATTCTGTATACCAATTTTGAAAGTTACTATACACTGGAACGTTATTTACCGGTACTGAGAAAAATAAATCGCTCTCATTTACTCTTAGTCGTAGTTTTTAAAAATACGGAAATAGAAAAATACAGTTACGAATCAGCCGGCGACACAATGGATATCTATCACAAAACCATAGGAAAAAAATTCCTGTCAGAGAAAGAAATGATGGTTAAGGAACTGGCAAAATATGGCATTCAATCCGTGTTAACCGCACCACAGGATTTATCTACGCTGACCATCAATAAATATTTAGAATTCAAAGCGAAAGGCTGGATATAATGATTCAACAAATTAATATAAATTGAATGTTCCGGTTACATCATTCTGCCTGATTCATGGAATACTATTTTAACACAACCAACATCTATCTCACCTTCACTACAATTACTTTACAAATCTTATCCGCCAGCGTTTGTTTCTTTTCATTGGACAACATCCTGAAATAGCCGGGAAACAAAAGCAGCGATAAAAAGAAATGTTTCACCGAATCTGTAAATTCAATCGAACGCTTGTCTTCATTCAGCATTCGAATATTCATAATCTGCTTGCCCAAAGTTGCATTATCTTCGCTGCCATCAAAATAAATAAAATAGGCAGTCAGCAAAATTATGATTTCCCACCAGTATACTTTCAAAAAAATCAAATAGCTTGATTGAAGTTCAAATGCATAATTCAACCCGAAGCTAAAAGCACCAAAAATCAGTACATCCGTCATAAATGTAGTCGTTCGCAAAGAAAACGAGGCGAACTCAACGGCACGTGTTTCATAGGTTTTCTCATCTAAAATATCATCCATTCCTGTTATATTTTACCTTTTCAATAACAAAATTTACGATTAAAAAATTGAAATTTGGCTTAACAATTCGGATATTTGATAAAAATCAGCGTTTTGAAAAAATATATCCAAAAATTCATCCTAATAACGTGTACCTTATTCTGCTGCACGGCGTGTTTTGACATCCAGGAAAACCTGTTCTTAAAAAAAGACGGTTCCGGAACATTTTCTTTTGTAATTGACATGAGCCAGTTTAAATCTATGATGACCATGTTTGACGGAATCGGAAGCGCTTTCGAAGACAAAGACAAACGAAACGAAAAAACCAAAAAAGAAAAGAAAAAATCTCCGAATGAAAAGCTGAGTTCTACGTTTGAAAAAACAAGACGTAAACTGTTAAACACCGGTGGAATTTCCAATGTAAAATCCATAGAAGATACCACCAACCTGATTGTCGGCATTTCATTTGATTTTAAAAATATTATTGCTTTAAACGATGCCATGAATAAACTTTTTGAAGGTGATTCTGTCAGCTCAGACACATCAAAAGTGACTTATTTTGAATACAAAAACAAGCAACTAACACGACTTGAAGTGCTGGATTCAAAATCTATCTTAGGAAAAACAAATGCGATGTCAACGGAAAGAGAAGGCAATGCGGAAAGCATGCCGTTTGATGTTGAGAAATTATTCGGTGATGTTACCTATTCTACCAATTATGAATTTGAAGACAAGATTGATTCCGTACAAAATGAAAATGCATTACTCTCTACAAACATGCAAAAAGTAACGCTTAAAATATATCCGTTTGTTACACCAAAAGACAGTACACTAAAAAAACATTCTATAGGCAATTCCATTTCGTTTAAATAATTTATTGCACAGTAAAGAAGTGCTATTGAACAAACGTTGTAAGCAACATGAACACCACACGCAACTGGATATTACTCACTATTTTCACCGTTCTTGCCTTCTTTGCTGTTAAATGGATAGCAGAATATCAGGAGCGCAAAAATACAATTACAGAACCTACAGTCGACATTGATCTTGCAGAAATTAAAGCACGAGGTTCATTGCGAGTAATTATCGAATACAATTCAATCAGTTATTTTATTTACAAAGGACAGCAACTAGGATTTGAGTTTGAGTTGATGCAGCAGTTTGCAAAATCGCTCGGTGTAAAACTAGAAATTGTGCTGGCAAAATCTGCAGATGATCAGTTTAACATGCTGAACGAAGGAAAAGGCGACATCATTGCCAATGGTTTATTCATCAATAATAAAATAAAACAGCAGGTAGCACTCACGCAACCATACCGAAAAGTGGAACAAGTTATTGTACAGCGAAAAGGCGGCTTTAGTGTTAACCCAACAGACAGCATTCAAAAGAAAGATACCTTATTACAATCCGTGAGTGAACTGTCGGATAAAATTGTGTATGTGCCGGATAATTCCATTTATTATAACCGACTTAAAGAATTATCAGATTCCAGCGGCATCAATATGGATGTGCGGATTTTACCCGACGAACGCGGCACAGATGATATTATAGAAGCCATTGCCAACGGTGAAATTGACTATACTATTGCCAACAAAGATATTGCACTTGTCAATAAATCTTATTTTGAAAACCTGGATGTAAATGTACCGGTAGGAAATGCTGAGCCTCTGCACTGGGCCGTTCGTAAAAACTCACCAATATTACTTGAAACGGTAAACACCTGGATCAATGATTTTGAAAAAGGAAAACTGTTCAGCAATTTGTATTTTAAATATTTCAGTGAAGATAAAAACATACAATTTGGTTATGATGAAAATGCCGAACTGCAACAAGGCATGATTTCGCATTACGACGGAATTATACAACGTTATTCCAAACAAATCAACTGGGATTGGCGACTGGTTGCCGCAGTGGTCTATCAGGAATCCAAATTCAATCCGAATGCACGTTCCTGGTGCGGTGCGCAAGGTCTGATGCAATTAATGCCGGGCACGGCAAGACAATTAGGTGTGTATCCAAGTGAAGTGTACAATCCGGACAGAAACGTAAAAGGTGGTACCGATTACCTGAAACAACTGGAAAAAACCTGGTCACATATTACAGATTACACGCAACGTGTCAAGTTTATATTAGCATCTTACAATGCAGGTCCGGGTCACGTGCTGGATGCGGCAAGGCTCGCCGAAAAAAACGGCTATCCAAAAGACAGATGGGATGGCTCTGTAGAATATTTTATTTTGTATAAATCGAATCCAAGATTTTACAACGACCCTGTGGTAAAATACGGTTATTGCCGCGGACAAGAGCCGTTTAATTATGTACGAAATATCATTAAGAAATATTTTGATTATCAGTCGAAAATAAACCTGACTTCTGCCACACAAACGGCCGGCGAATTCAGACTGGAGCAAGTGGAAATGATGGCATTTGACGGATTGGAAGGAGTGTATAATCCAACGCAGGGTCTTATTGCACGCTCTGCACGTCGCGAATTATTTTTATCGCATAAGCTTTTTGATGAAGAAACGGAATTGATACCGAAAGATGGCGGAAGAAATCCTTTTGATAAACCAAAAAAAGAATTATTTGTACGTAAACCTACTACTGCATTGCAGGATTCGTCTAAACAATTATTTCAGAAAAAGAATAAGTTGTTTCAACAACCACAAGCCTCCTCACCTTCCGGATTACAACGTAATGATGAAAGTAAAATCAACAAGTTAGTGCCAAGAAAGAAATAAAAATACCATCGGTGTACCGTTAATTATTTATTTAAATTTCACTAAGATTTCAGAGAACAACCTATCCTAAATTAAAACAAAACATGACTAAGTCAATCTTAATAACCTTTCTTTTATTTATAAGCATATTGTCATTTGGACAACAAAAAATAGAAAATAAACTAAGTTCAAAGCATCAAAATATTAAAGGCACAAAAATAAGTTTAATTCCGCCAACAGGCTTTTCAGAAAGTGAAAACTTCTTAGGACTGCAACAAACAACAACCGGATCCAGCATCATGATTATAGATATTCCGGGACCGTATTCTGAGACATCAAAAGGCATTACTAAAGAAAATTTATTAAGCAAAGGTATTGAGCTGATTAAAACGGAACAACTAACCATAAACGGACTTTCCGCCATTTTTGTAACCGGTAAACAACAGGCATATGGAAATAATTATAAAAAATATGTACTGTTAGTTGGTTCCGAAAATGAAACCATTATGATCAATGGTGTGTATACGGAAAATCAAAAAAAGACAGGCGAAGCAATAAAAAAATCAATGCTTTCTGTCTTTTATGAAGCTGACAAAAAAATAAATCCATTAGATTTTTTGGAGTAT
>JBIKPT010000141.1:0-7436 GCA_044357355.1 Chitinophagales bacterium | reverse complement strand
TTAGGTATCGAAACATACGGTGGTGTATTCACTAAATTAATTGAATCCAACACGACGATTCCTTCTAAGAAATCAGAAGTGTTCTCAACGGCATCAGACAACCAGCCATCTGTGGAATTGAATGTATTGCAAGGCGAACGTCCGATGGCGAAAGACAACAAAAGCTTAGGTCGTTTCCACTTAGACAGCATTCCACCGGCACCGCGTGGTGTTCCGCAAATCGAAGTGATCTTTGATATCGATGCGAATGGTATCTTAAGCGTAACGGCAAAAGACAAAGGCACCGGAAAAGAACAAAACATCCGTATCACCGCTTCTACAGGTTTATCTAAAGAAGAGATTGAAAAGATGAAAGCGGAAGCTAAAGCAAACGAAGCATCTGACAAAGAAGCACGTGCGAAAGTGGACAAACTGAACGAAGCAGACAACTTGATTTTCCAAACGGAAAAACAACTGAAAGAGTTTGGCGATAAAATTCCTGCTGATAAAAAAGCGACAATTGAAAGTGCAGCTGCTAAATTAAAAGAAGCACATACAGCACAGGATATTCCTGCGATTGAAGTGGCATTGACGGAATTGAACAACGCTTGGCAAACAGCTTCTCAGGATATGTACAATGCATCGCAAGGTGGCTCACAACAAGAAGGTGCTGCTGACCAAAATGCAAACAACAATACGGAAGATGTGCAGGATGCAGAAGTAGTGGAAGAAGTGAAATAAATGAAAGTCGTGAGTCGTGATAGAAAGTCGTAAGATTTTTTATGAGTTACTTACAGAGCATAGAAAGCCATCGGGAAACCGGTGGCTTTTTTGATTTACCTGAATTTGCTTGGAAAATATTTTAAAAGTATAATTGATATAATACGCACCAAAAATGCGCATTAATAAACGACAGTGGCACTATATTCGATATTTAAAAAACTAGATCTGTTTTAGTAAATTGCATAAACTAAAACAGCATACAATTGGCAGTTTTAAAAAATGACATTAAAATGATTACTATAAATAAAAAAAAAGAGCTTATTGGACATAAAGATGGAATTTACGCCATTTGTCCCGAAAATGATGGCTTCATTTATTCAGGTGGTGTAGACAAGCATGTAATAAGATGGGACATCAATAATCCAGAAAATTCAAAAATTTTAATTAAATCAACTGAAGTAATTTATAGCTTATATTATTACAAAGACAAAAATTTAATTTTCATAGGAACTTCTTCTGGTAAAATTCACATTATAGATCTATTCGAAAAAAAAGAAATTAAACTTTTAAAGTCTCATACCGATAAAATTTTTGAATTTAAATTATTTGGATCTTCAATTATAAGTGTAAGCGAGGATGGCAATCTTGCTTTTACGGAATCAGATACTTTAAAAACAACATTCATTTTAAAAGTTTCTAACGAAAGAATCCGCTCAATAGATATAAAAGATAATTTGGCGGTAATTGCTTGTGGAGACTCTAGTATTAAAGTAATTGATTTAATTAACAAAAAAGTTCTACATTCATTTATTGGCCATGAGAAGTCAACTACTGTGGTGAAATTTCATCCATCAGAAAATATACTACTAAGCGGTGGAAGGGATGCTCATCTAAATATATGGGACAATAATTATAACTTAATGAAATCTATTCCTGCTCATAATTATGCAATCTATTCAATAGAATTTTCTCCAGACAAGAAGATGTTTGCAACAGGAAGTCGAGATAAAAGCATTAAAATTTGGGACGCTTCAAATATTGAGTTTCCAAAAAGTATTACTTATCAAAATCACAATGGACACCAATTTTCTGTTAATCGACTATTCTGGGACCAGTCAAGTGGTGACTTAGTTTCGGCAAGCGATGACAAAAAAATAATGATTTGGGAAATTAAAAAAATCTAAAAAAATTCCAGTCAGTAATTCTGGCGCATTCTATGACAAAAGCAACTACTAGAATGATAAAAATTAGGCTGCAAATTTATTTACCCGCCCTCGCCGGGTCTTGTGTCCCGTGCGTCAATTGAACCATAATGACTACGTATTTTTTCAAATTATTTTGGTTTTATTTCATAAATTTAACCGTATGCGGTCTTTGCAAAATAAACAGTATGGTAGTCCATCTGGCGCGAGTCTTCCAACGGACGACTCGTGTCTAGTAATTCTGGCGGTTTCCAACCGCATTCCACAAAAGCACATTTTATAATCATACATATTCATCTTTAGCAAACCTTATTGATTGGCAGTATAATCTATGTTAATGCAGTATGTATATTGCCATGCTTCCCTAATCTGAGTGTATTAGTTTCTTTTAAAAATTATAATCGTTGTTGAAATTTTTCATTCTTATTCCATCCTAAAGAATGACAACCTTTATTCATTTTAATTCAGCTTTCGGTTGCGGTCAAAGACCGACTGATTTAATAAACACGAGAGCGCTGCGCTAACTCTCGCGCTAATGTGCATATGCAATTATAATTTTTTATGAAATCGGAAATAAATCTATCATTAAAAAAAGGTCGAAGTTTTATTGTGCTTCGACCTTATAGTATAAAACGAAATCGTTTACCTCAATAATGCAAACGTTCCTTTGTAAATCTTCACTTCGTCATCGGGCATTTTTGCCGTGAAGAAATATACATAATCATCTTGCTGTGCAAGTTCGCCTTTAAACAAGCCGTTCCAGCCTTTTGTTATATCAGTGGGTGCATTGGTAGCAACATTGTAAGTTGGAGGAAAATCTTTGGATTCAAACACCTTCTCGCCCCAGCGGTTAAAAATGACAAAATCTATCACTACCATTCCTTTTATATTGGACAAGGGCACATAAACATCATTCACACCGTCTCCATTCGGTGAGAATGCAGTAGGAATATACACATCGTAGAAACAATCTTTTTTTACACGAACAGAATCGGTATTAGTGCAATTTGCATTTGCCACCCGAACCGTAAACACGCCCGAAGTACTCACTACAATAGATGGCGTGGTATCATTGGTATTCCATAAAATGGAGGTATAATTTCCATTTCCAACACTAAGAGTAACACTATCACAAATGGTGGAATCTCTGCCAATATTTACTGTCGGCAAAGCAAACTGACCTATCACAATAGTATCTTTTGCGCTGCCGCATAAATTTCTGTTTTCTGCAATATATCTACCCGGTTGTGTTACCGTGATAGTTGGTCCGGTGACACCTGTACTCCAGATAGTTGCAGCATCGCCGGTAAATAACGGAAATGAAATAGCACCACAGATGCTGGTGTCTGCACCTAAGGATGCAATCACCGGTGGGTCAGTAAAATCTACCAATATGGTATCTGCTACCGTACAACTTCCGTTGGAGACCTCCACATCATATCTGCCGAATTGAGTCACCGTAATTCTTGGTGTTTGCTCACCGGTATTCCATAAATAATCGATATTATTACCGGACACGGTTGCATTCAACACCAGTGCATTTCCGGTACAGAGCGTGGTATCATTTCCAAGATTAAGACTTAATGCATTGGCTGCAGAAATTATAATGGTATCGGATACAATGCCGCAACTGTTTGCTATTCGTGCAACATAAGTGCCGCTTTGATTTATTACTAAAGAAGCTGCCGTGGTTACAGTGGTTCCGTTTCTAAACCACTCGGTTTGTGCATTTCCGGTAGAGAGTGTTCTGGAAAAATTTCCACAGAAGGACGTATCCTTTCCAAGATTTGGTTTAGGTTCTTTGTCTATCTGAATAACGCTGATGGTATCCGTGCCCTTACAACCATTTTTAAAAACATCTACCCAGTAAATTCCAGGCTGCGTTATACTTATTGCATTGGTTTGTGCTCCGGTACTCCAGAGATAATTATCAAAAGTATTACCTGCACCTAAGTTAATACTTCCACCCACACAAACAGAGGTGGTATTAGCACCGAAGTCGAAAATTACACCACCACTTTGCGTAATTTTTATGGAATCGGTGGCAACACCGCAACCGGCATTTATGGTAGCGGTATAGGTTCCGGGCTGAGTAACGGTTATTGATGCAGCTGTAACACCTGTACTCCAAACAGTCGCTGGATTACCGGTTGACAATACTTTACTGAACGAACCACAAAATGAGGTATCGTTCCCTAAATTTATAGGTTGTTGCGTGTTTGATTGTGTAATAATTACAGTATCTGACACATCACCGCAGCTATTGGTCAGTCTGGCTACATACGTACCGGTTTGTGTTGCAGTAAACGTTGCGCCGGTTCCTACCTGTGTTCCGTTTAAAAACCAGGTGGTATTTGCTTTTCCTGTTGAAAACTGATTTGAAATTGGAAGACAAAGCGCTAAATCGGCACCTAAATTTGGTTTGGGTTCTTTGTCAATCTGAATAACGTTAATGGTATCACTGCCTTTGCAGCTATTCTTAAATACATCTACCCAGTAAATACCAGGCTGCGTTATAGTAATTGCGTTGGTTTGTGCACCGGTACTCCAAAGGTAATTATCAAAAGTATTACCTGCACCTAAGCTGATACTTCCACCTACACAAACAGAGGTGGTATTAGCACCGAAATCAAAAGTGATGTTTGGTGATTGTGTAATGACTATTGTATCTGATGCTGTACCACAAGAACCTGTTACATTTGCTATATAAGTTCCTGTTTGTGTTACGACAATAGATGATATGTTAGTTGCGATTTGAGTACCATTTCTGGTCCAGTTTGTTGTTGCAATTCCTGTAGATAAAGTTTTTGAAATAATACCGCAAAACGAGGTATCGTTTCCTAAATTTGGTTTTGCCTGCGTGTTTGATTGTGAGATGATAATTGTATCAGCAGCATCACCACAACTATTGGAAATAGATGCAATGTAAGTTCCAGCTTGTGTTGCAGTAATTGATGTAGTATTGGTTGCTATTGATATTCCGTCTCTGGTCCAGTTTGTTGTTGCAATTCCTGTTGTTAATGTCTTGGAAATTGCCCCGCAGATAGTTGTATCATTTCCAAGATTTGGTTTTGGCAGAGTTGGAATTACGTAAATAGTTATTTGTTTTGTTATTGTACAACCGGCATCCGATGCTGTGACAGAATATATTACACTATCTTTTGTTGGTGAAGTATTGGTTAAAACCTGATTTATTTGATTTCCACTACCTGCGGCTTCACCTGTAGTATTTGCACCGCCAGAAACTGTCCAGGTAAACGTTGCGGTTGGATCATTGCTAAAATTATTAATTAGTGTAGTTTGCCCACTACATACTTCTTCATTTGGATTACTTACGTTAAATTCTAAATCAATACAAACTAATTTATATCTGATTGTATTTGAAACAGGTTGACTACCAGCTGGATTGGTAGTTGCTTTTACATATAAATAACCAATATTACAAAAATTGGTTGGTGGTCCGCTTCCTACATCTGGAATTGGATATTTGATAATAGTAGCACCTGAAATAGAGTCAAATCGCAATCCGTTACATTTATCTGCTGCATTGTTTCTTATGCCGCCGTTTGTTATGGATGAGGTATCTGTATTGGATAAATGAATGACATAATTACCATCATTAGCATTTGGATTTGTATTATCAAATGGTGTTAATGAGCAGGCAAAATAGGTTAATTTATCTGTACAAGTTCCTACGGTAATTGATGTAGCTCTATACCCATTGGAAGGGCAACTGTTCGGTGCATTGTTTACGAAATTTGCTGTGCCCGGTGAACAAGAATTTTGCAAAATATAAATAGGCTGGCCACTGCTGCAATAACTGCTGAAATTGTAATTATACAACGCACCTCTTCCTGTAAAAATGATGACGATGGCATTGGCCGGAATAAAATCTGCTTGTCCGGCTGCAATTAAAGTGGTTGCGTCACAAGTACCATTTCTAAGTTGTGTCATGGTAGCTGCAGAAGGTGTTGAAAACGGACAACCACTCACATTAATGGAAGTATTAGGCAGTTGAATTTTTAAACTGCTCACGTTAAAACCTGTATTACCGGATGTAATGACCATATATTCATTGTCCACTTCTCTCAAGACACCACCCTGATCGCAAGCATCAATAAAAATCCCTAAAATTTCAGGACAGGTTGTTGTAACCTGACCACCGCCGCCTGTTCCGTTTGAACCCACATTTATAAAACCAATACTATCGCCTTGTCCTAAATAAGGATTAAAAGCCGGGTTCGTTGACTGATAAAAAACAATATTGGAATTTTGCGGAATATTGGTATAGTTGACCGAGAATCTCATCGTATCTCTTCTGGTGGAACAAAAAGCATCCGGAGAAAGGCTAGCCAATTGAACAGACTGCGAAAAAGCGGTTAATCCAATGAATAGAATAGTTATTGTCGATATAAATTTATTCTTCATAAAAAAGCATACGTTGTACAAATTTAAGGCTAAAAAAAAGTGCCATCAGATAAGTATTCTTTACTATTTTAACAAGGTAACATTGCCTTTTAATGTTTTTTTCCTGCCATCACTAAATCTTGCCACCACTTCATATCCATACACTTCAAATTGAGCCGGTTCGCCTTTAAACGTTCCATTCCAACCTAAAGTTGCATCATCCGGTAAAATATTAGTTGCTTCGAAAACTTTATTTCCCCAACGGTTATAGATCATAAACCTTTCTATTGTTGTATTCAGAGGATTTCCTCTTACATAAAAGACATCGTTAATGCCGTCACTATTTGGTGTAAATGCATTAGCAATCCAAAGTTCATTGGAACAATTCGAAGAAATTACAATTTCGTCTGACCCGTTACATCCGTTTTCATCTGTAACTGTGATGGAATATGTACCAGCTTCTAAAACAGTAATAGATTGACTTTGTTCACCAGTGCTCCATACGTAGGAACGCAATTCTGACGGTGCGCTTAAAACTAATTGTCCTTTGCAAAATGAAGTATCAGCTCCTAGACTAACAACCGGTAAGTCATTCTTAGAAATCACGATGGTATCCGAAACACTTCCGCAATCATTCGTTATGGTTGCAATATAGGTTCCTGCTTCAGTGACCGTTATTTGTGCTGCTGTTACAGCTGTACTCCATTGTGTTTGTTGATTTCCGGTAGATAATACTTTTGAGAAATTACCGCAAAAGGATGTGTCATTACCTAATGTGAAAGTTGCAGGAAGATTTAACTGAGTAACCTGAACAGAAGCAGTATTGGAACATCCGTTATCATAAACAGTTACGGAATATGTTTGAGCCTGAGCTACAGAGATTGAATTAGTGGTCTCACCCGTATTCCATCTTAATGAATCGACATCTGCATTTGCTGTTAAACGTGTTGCTGATTGAACACAAAAAGCAGTAATTCCGGAAATAGAAACCTGAGGTATTGCATTTACAACGACCTGCACAGAATCTGATCCTGTACAGTCATTCTGACCAACAACAGAAACGACATATTTTCCAGCAGTTTTCACTTTTATTGTTTGTGAGGAAGCTCCTGTATTCCATGAATA
>JBIKPT010000140.1:0-7577 GCA_044357355.1 Chitinophagales bacterium | reverse complement strand
TTAAAACACCTGCAAATCTGTAGATTACTGCAAAATATTACTAATTCCGGAGAATTTATTATTGTATATTTTGTTTTATTAGAGTTGCATGTTCCAAAAAAGAAACCATAAAATTAATGTAACCTGAATAGTTTTTATCAAAAATATTGTGACTTCTATAAATCAACTTATTGATGTAAAAACGTAACAGTATTTTGCCATTTCCAATCAAGTACGGAAATTGAATTACCTGTTCTTTTACTATTTTGCTGCTTTAGTAAACAAACATGACAGATATCTGGTAATAATTTTATTTTTCGTTATCATGATTTTTTGACAGGATTAATTTCATCTAAACAATTATGTATTATCTTTCCAATTCCAAAACCAATATATTTTAATGTTTAAAAATATTTCAATACTCTTAATTTATTTGGCAATCATTTCAATAAATTATTGCAAGGCACAATCTTATGTATTTAAGAACAAACAAGACGGATATAATGTCTACCGAATTCCAGCAATTGTAAAAACAAACAGCGGTAAACTTCTTGCCTTTTGCGAAGGCAGAAAAAATTTATTTGATGGTGGAAATATCGATTTGGTTATGAAAACATCCATTGATAATGGTGAAACCTGGAGCAATCTGAAAGTTCTGTGGAACGAAGCGGAAAATACCTGTGGCAATCCATCTCCGGTTGTAGATAAAACTACAGGTGCAATTATTTTAGTAGGTACTCTTAACAACGATAAAGTATATTTATTGTATTCAGAAGATGAAGGTGAATCCTGGAAAAAACCGCAAGACATCACAAAAGATGTAAAAGATTCCAATTGGAACTGGTATGCAACTGGTCCGGTTCATGCCATACAATTAAAAAATGCTGCTTATAAAAACAGGATAATTGCACCTTGTAATCATACAATTATCGGAGACAGTAAACATACTTCTCATATAATTTATTCAGATGACAACGGCGTCAGTTGGAAAACTGGCGGCAGTGTTTCGGATGACAAAACGGATGAATGTACGGTAGCAGAGCTTTCAAATGGCAGATTACTGTTGAACATGCGAAATAATGACAAATCAATACATAAAAGGAAAATCAGTTACAGTGATGATGGTGGTTTAACATGGTCTGCTGTTATCTTAGACAGCACGTTAATCGAGCCTGTCTGTCAGGGAAGTTTGTTGATGTATAGTACGCAACCGGATATTCTCCTATTTTCCAATCCTCAACATCAAAGTAAGCGTAAAAATCTCACGCTCAGTATAAGTTATGATGAAGGAATGAGTTGGGAAAAGAAATCGGTTATATATTCAGGAAAGGCAGCATATAATGATATGGTTGTTTTAGAAAACGGAGATCTTGCCTGTATTTATGAAACAGGAAAAGTATTGCCCTACTCAGGAATTATATTCCAAAAAATCAGTGCTGACGTAATAAAAAAATAGCTGTTTTATGTTGAAATAAACACTATCACCAATTTCTTAAAAATCATATCTTCTGTAAGGTATGCTCCAGCGCAAATTCAAATTCAGGAAATGTGTTTGCAGGTTGCGCGCTATATCTTCGCTTTTCTTTTTGCGGTATACATACGTTAAATCTATAAAAATATTATGCCAGGGCTCGTAAGTAGCCACAAAATCAACATAGAATGTTTTTGCATTTATACCTTGTCCGGTAGTATTGCCAAACTCACGTTCAAACGTTCCATATACTTCGTACGGATTGCCGCCCCAATTTGTCGTATCGTTGTCCTCTCCTTTATTGGCATAAATAAAGCGACTGGATAAAAACAATTTCTGTATCGGTTGATATTTTACCTGAAATATGAGTTCCTTGAAATTTGCACCTAACGGATGCGCTAACGGTTGGTTATAATGTGTCCAGGAAGTAATTGTATCAAAATGAGAATAAGTGTAAGGACGTGCTATATTCGCTTCCAGTTGTAAATCCAGATGATCAACACCAAAGGCATCGATATATTTAATACCTAACTGCGCTGCAAACTTATTTCCCCACCATTTACGCGGATGGAACAAACTGTATAGCTTGCTTTTGCCCGGCGTACTGAATTCCTTGCTGAAATTAAATTCATCCAGTAACAGCTGTCCGTAAATCTGAACATGTTTCGGAATATTCACCTTGAAATCAAAACCGATAAACGCATTATCCGGTGAACCTAATGCCTGTTCAATGGAACGGTAAAAAATAACAGGATTCAGGTATTGCAGCTCAAAGGTATTTTCTCTTCGAAACATTACACTTTCAAAAACACCGATATTTACGTTTTTTGTAACATTAATACTCAGGTGATGCATCGCCATATATTTCTTGGCCAGCAAGCGGTCACCACCGCGCGGATAAAATTTAGTCAGCTCTGCAAAAATATTCTGGTAATTGAATTTCCAAACGTTCGTATTCAATTTCAGGAATAAATAATTAGCACCGAAATCAGACAAAAACATAGAGCGGATACCATCGCCGATAAAATTATTATCATACCCAAACTGCATATGGAAATGCTTGGTTGGTGTAATCGTTACATAACCTTTTGCCAGAAAATAATCATAGCCGCCGCGTTTGTATTCTTTCCAGTAACCGGCTCCTGGTGGTGTTTGCGTGCGTCGAATATAATCCTGCACGTAATTCGGAAAATTTCCTTGTTCGGATAAAAACAACGCATAAAAACCAAAAATATCATCCACTTGTCCGCGTATTTCAAAACCTTTAGATGTTACATATTTAAACTTATCTTTTTTAGTAGGTTCATCCGTCAACGAACCGCCTAGACGAATTTGTATGGCAGGATTTACGGCAAATGCAAAATGAGGTACCTTTGCGCTGATGAAATGCGCCGGATGTTTCCATAAAAACTTCAGTTTAGGATTTTCTGTCATTTCGGTATGGTAATCATCAAACTCAAAATTATCTTTATAGATATAGTCGATATTTTCCTTATCAATTTTAGTTAAATCATCCACATCCATTTCACTCAGCGAATCCAGTCCGTTGATATAATCAATCGACATTTTACGGTCGAATGGTTTATTGGAAGTATGAAATTCTTTCACGAGTCCGGTTTTAATTTCCAGGCGTTGCAGATAATGGTTTACCTCTGAACCCATCGGAATAAAGGTTCCCTGTGCTGATAATAGAAAAGGTAAAAGAACAATAGAATAAGTTATAAGCAGTTTTCTCATTTTCCGGATGCGTTAATAAAGGGTAAATATAAGAAAATGGGTTTAAAATAAAACAATTTTACCAAACAGCATCTTGATAACTTTCGGTACAGACTATTCGTTGGTTTTGTATATTTGGTTATCTATCACTAAAAGTAAGTATATGTCAGAAAACAACAAGGCTTCAGTCAGTTATCAAATCGCCATCATTGGAGTTTTATTTTTTATTTTCGGATTTATTACCTGGGCGAATGGCTCACTGATACCCTATTTAAAAATAGCCTGCGAACTCAGCAGCACACAATCCTATTATGTGGCTTCTGCCTTTTTTGCAGCTTATTTTATAATGGCAATTCCTTCTTCTTTAATCTTAAAAAAGACAGGATTTAAAAATGGAATGTCACTTGGTTTATTTGTGATGGCTATTGGTGCTATTTTATTTATTCCGGCAGCACAAACAAGAACATATAATTTATTTTTATTGGGATTATTTATTATCGGTACGGGATTAGCATTATTACAAACTGCAGCTAATCCATTTGTAACGGTACTAGGTCCAATTGAAAGTGCGGCACAACGTATTTCCTTAATGGGAATTTGTAATAAGATAGCCGGTATTTGTGCCATCTATGTTTTAGGCTCCATCACCTTAAAAGATGCAGATGGAATTCAGGCTAAACTTTTAACATTAACAGGAGCTGCAAAAGCAACAGAACTGGATGCTCTGGCAGCAAGGGTAATTCAACCATATATGATACTGGCAAGTATACTTGCTGTTTTGGCGGTAATAATTTATTTCATTAAAATGCCGGAAGTGCATGAAGAAGAAACGAATGTGGACTCTGAATTGTCAAAATCTAAAAGCAGTATTTTTCAGTTTCCACATTTATTGCTTGGAGCATTGGCGATTTTCTTTTATGTTGGAGTAGAAGTTATCAATTATGATACTTTTGCGGGGTTTGGAGAATATTTAGGATATAAATTAGATTTACCTGATATAAAAGTATTTTTGTTTAAAAGCCAATATTACTTGGCATTTCCTAATCCTCATGCTGCAAAAAACTTTGCAACTTATGTCGGATATTCTTTATTATTTGGATATATCTTTAATATAGTTGCCATTCCAAAATTTGTTTCACAACAAAAAGCGATGTTTTGGCTAACTATGCTCAGTATGGTACTCGTCATCCTGTCTGTATTTACAACAGGTAAAACCGCAGTGATTTGCTTCATGTTATTAGGCTTTTCAAATGCTATTATGTGGCCGGCAATTTGGCCTTTAGCAATTGATGGTTTAGGTAAATTTACTAAAATTGGTTCTGCGTTATTAATTATGGGAATCGTTGGTGGCGCCATTTTACCACCATTGTATGGCAAAATTTCCGAGTTGATTAACAACAAGCAAATGGCTTATCTAATAATGATTCCGGCTTATTTATTTATATTGTATTATGCAATGGCTGGTCATAAAGTTGGAAGAGAAAAAGTATAATTATCTGTACTATGCAATATCTAATCAAAAACGGAACAGTTGTTAATGAAGGAAAAATTGAGCAACTGGATATTTTAATCGACAATAACCTGATTTCTAAAATCGGAAAAGATATTTCTGCTGCATCTGCAATCGTTATTGATGCAGGCAACAACTACATCATTCCCGGAATTATTGATGATCAGGTACATTTTCGCGAACCTGGTTTAACGCACAAAGCCAATATTTACAGCGAAAGCAAGGCAGCTGTTGCCGGCGGCGTTACTTCTTTTATGGAACAACCCAATACAAAACCGGCAGCATTGACACAGGAATTACTGGAAGAAAAATATCAGATAGCCGCTCAAACATCGCTGGCCAATTATACCTTTTTCATGGGAACGTCTAACGACAACTATGATGAAGTGATGCGCACGGATTTCAACAAAGTTGGTGCGCTGAAAATCTTCATGGGTTCTTCAACCGGAAATATGCTGGTAGACGACGAACATGTACTATCCAAAATCTTTGCCAACATCAACGGAATTGTGGTTACCCATTGCGAAGACGAGCACACCATTAAAAGAAATACAGAACACTACAAAGCAATATTCGGCGATAATATTCCAATGAATTACCATCCGGTTATCCGCGATGATGAAGCTTGTTATATTTCTTCAAAGCTTGCCACGGATTTAGCCCTAAAGCATAACACGCGCTTACATGTCTTCCATATAAGTACTGAAAAAGAACTGGTACTTTTTAGAAATGATATTCCACTGAAAGAAAAGCGCATTACTTCCGAAGTTTGCGTGCATCACTTATATTTTGACGAACGCGATTATGCAAGCCTGGGCAGTAAAATAAAATGCAATCCTGCTATTAAGTACAAGAGTGATAAGGATGCCTTACTCGCTGCCTTATTAGATGACCGTTTAGATGTAATGGCTACCGACCATGCACCGCACACTATGGAAGAAAAGGACAACTCCTATTTTCAGGCTCCAGCCGGTCTGCCTTTAGTGCAACATGGTTTAAATATGATGCTCGAATTATATCAGCAAGGCAAAATAAGTCTTGAAAAAATAGCAGAAAAAATGTGCCACGCTCCTGCTGATTGTTTTCGCGTACAAAAACGAGGTTATATCAGAGAAGGTTATTTTGCAGATATTGCCATTGTTGATTTACAGGCCAGTTATACCGTTTCTAAAGAAAATATTTTATACAAGTGCAACTGGAGTCCTTTGGAACAACACAGCTTTAAAGGTATGGTTACACATAGCTTTGTAAACGGACATTTAGTATATGACAACGGTATTTTTAACGAGACTAAAAAAGGAGAACGTTTGTTGTTTACCACACCCTAAATCCCTAAAAGGATTCTTACTATTAGAAAAATTTCACTTCTGGGCTTAGGATATAAAAAAGACGATATCGCTATCGTCTTTTCGTTAAATTCATAACTAACTAATCTTTAGAAAAAATCATTTCGTTGTTTCTCAACAGCTTTTCATAGTTTTATGATTTTTGTCAACGTAAATTTAAGTTTCTATTTTAATACTGAATATATTAATTAGTATACGGTTGCTTTCAGTGAGTATTCGGCAAAAAAGAGAGAAAAAATCTTGTTTATTCTGTTATTTTTGGTTTATGAATACAAATTTCAAAAAAGGATTTCATTCCATTTGCGTTAAAGATCCGGTGATTGATGGATTATCCGCACATGTTCCGCCAATTTATGCAACATCTACTTTTACGTATGAAGACTTGGATGCGGCTTTCGATTTCTTTAAAAGTGGTGGAAAAAACAAAGATGTCTATACCTATTCGCGTTTAGGCAATCCAACCGTACGTTTTGTTGCAGATAAAATTGCAGCGCTCGAATCTTTTGGTATTATAAATGAAGGTGAACCCTATTTCGGTATGTTGTTTGCATCCGGCATGGCAGCCATTGCAGCAGCTGTAATGGCTAATGTAAAATCCGGTGATAAAATTATTACACAGGGAAATTTATACGGCACGACCAATGAACTGATGGTTTCTTTCTTAAAAGATTTTGGCGTGGAAACCATCTATGCCGATTTAAAGGATTTGAATTTTGTGGAAGATGCCATTATCAATGATGAAACTATAAAATTGCTTTACATCGAAACACCGGCAAATCCTACGATGGCGTATTATGATTTAGACGGACTGGCTGCCATTGCCCAAAACCTGGGCATAAAAACGGTGGTGGACAATACCTTTGCCACACCTTATGTGCAGCAACCCTTAAAGTTTGGAATAGATATGGTGGTGCATTCATCCACCAAGTTTTTAAACGGACACGGCACCGGCACTTCCGGTGTGTTGGTGGGAAAAATGAATGAGGCAACCTATAAAAAAGTATATGGCATTCAGAAAATGCTGGGTGCTGTCTGTTCTCCGTTTGAAGCGTTTTTATTAAATAATGGTGTAAAGACCTTGCCGTTGCGCATGGAACAGCATCAGCAAAATGCAAAAGCACTGGCAGCGTTTTTGTCGCAACATCCTAAAGTATCAAAAGTAAATTATCTGGGATTAGAAACGCATGAAGACCATTTGATGGCAAAAGATCAGATGAGCGGTTTCAGCGGCATGCTGAGCTTTGAACTACGCGACGGACTAGAAGCAGGTATGCAGTTTCAACGGAATATACAATTTTGCACACTCACTGCTTCTTTAGGTACTGCAGATACATTGATTACGCACTCTGCATCCACCAGCCATGTGAATGTACCGAAAGAACAACGCCTGCTATACGGCATTACCGACGGACTGATTCGCGTTTCCGTTGGATTGGAAAATATCGAGGATATAATTGCAGATTTTGAACAGGCGTTGGGATGATATATAGAGATAGTAATTAAATAAAACTATACAGTAAATTTTATCAAGGTTGAATTAATGCTTCAAATAACG
>JBIKPT010000019.1:0-25841 GCA_044357355.1 Chitinophagales bacterium | reverse complement strand
AAAAATAGCAGCATAAAACCGAAAGTATCGGAGTCTGTTAGAAATCTACACAACAAAAAATCGGATTTTTTCTAAAATGCTGGTTTTTTCACAGCCTGACGTTTTCGCGTGCAGGCGATCGTAACCCTGTGTTGCGCCTGCGGCAGGGTTATGGCGCTTGCACGCTGTTATGGGCTGGTTTACTTATCAGTCGAATTACAAAGTAAAAGTCCAACTCGTAAAATTTAAGTCAAAATACAACGATCGTAAAGTCTATTAAATAAGGGTCGTAAAACAAAGTTTGTAACATAAACAAAATCGTATTACACCCAATATTAAATTTTATTTACTAAAACTTGTCCTTAAGGATAACCCGCAACCGCCATGCAAAAAGCAAGTAAGTTACAAGTTATTTATTATTTCTTAATCATTTTTGTCTAGGTCTTTCCATAGACCACAAAAGAAAGGGGACGGATAATACTGGATCATTTTTATTCAGTTAATACCCTCGAGGCTCTGCCTCGGGGTCATTCATTGAATTTTAAAATTTCACTATATATAACATTTGTATTCGCGGATCATAGCGAAATTTAAATTTATTGCATCCGTCAGTAAGAACAGATTTGTCTATCATAATGTACGATTCTTTATCAACCCCTCCATTTAATGACCATTTTGTTATAACCTGATGTTGTAGAATATCATCATTAACAGAAATAAAAGAATTGCCTGATGAACAATCAGGAGATGTAACACTTCCTGATATAAGTTGTAGAGGAGTGATAATATTGTCGATTGTTAACCCTTTGACAGTGATTCCAGTAAGGTCATTATTAATTAATCCAACTGCAATATTTTTTGTTGCATATACAATTGGACCACATTCGCCCGACCAAGCGCCCTTTTGGTATTTTGTTGGTAAACAAACATTGCAATCTAGTTCTAATTCATTATCAACAATATTGACAGAAAAGTTTGGCAGGCCATATACTGCATCCCAAACGATAGCTTTGTTTGAATACGTGCCTTTATAAAAACCTGCAGCAGTGGAACCTCTTTTTTCACACATATAAACTCTATTACTTGGTTCACCTGTAATACCCCCAATTGCCAAGTCTGTTCTATCACCACTCGGTCCAGGGAGCCTAACCCATGTCCCTTCAATAGCAGAATCATCTTTAGTAGGGTCATCTTTTTCACAGGAGTTTAACATTATTGATATTAATATTAATGAGACGATTGTTTTAAAATTTTTCATTTTGTTTTGCGTAGTCGCCACTTTTTTAATTATTTCCGTTTTTTTGAGTGGTCGCTGGTCTCCACTTTTAAATTTCAATATTAAGAATTTGTCAAACAGTCAAGAACTGTCGTAAAATATTTTTGGCGGTTCTCGTATCTGTCCGCTGTGTCGATGTCGTTTTTTTAAACTTGCCCATAACGTTTTGCAGATTTGCGAAGGCGGGGAATTTGAAGAACAAATGTTCAATTTAGCACAAATGTTGATTAGAATTCCAATGCTCAAATTTAGTACAAAAGCCCCACTTTTGCAAAACCCTTGTTATGGGCAGGTTTTATTTCTTAGTAATCATGTCTAATTTTATAATTTCCTACAAACTCAATGAACTCGTCCAAGTCTTTTCTAAGAATATAAAACGTAATCCTTGCCTTTGTTTTACGTAACTCACCTTTTGATTTATTTGAAACAAAATAATAATGCTTACTATACTCGAATGAAAAACCTAATTCAAATCGAACTAATTTTTTGTTTTCATCTTCTACATTTGTTAAAAAATAAGTGTTTTTATTATCAATGTCCCATTTAATATCAAAAAATTCTTCTATAGTAACATCACCTTCATATTTTTTAGTTAGTCTTATAGTATCGGCAGTTAATTGTTGAAACAATATTTTATATTCTTTATCGATTTTAATCCCATTTGCATTGTCCAGAAACTTTTGAAACGTACTATAGAATTTATGATCAAGTAAATTTTTATTAGTTTGTCCATAACTAATAATTGTTGTTGAAATGAATGTGAAAATTAAAATTATATTTTTCATTTTGTTTTGCGTAGTCGCCACTTTTATATTAAATCCCGTTTATTATAGTAGGTTCTGGTCTCCACTTTTTTGTATTGCAATTATAAAACATTTTTTGTCAGCCTTTAAGAACTGTCAAGCCGAAGTGAGAGTGGTTCTCTTGTCTGTGTCATTCCGTTTGGTTGTCTTTTCATAAACTTGCCCATAACTAACAGGCAGCTTTGAGAAGTGAGTTGAATCCGATGAACTATTTTTACATTGTCAACTCATTTCTCAAAACTGCCAGTTGTGTGCTGTTTTAGTTTATGCAATTTACTAAAACAGTTCCAGTTTTAAAGCTATCAGCACTGCAAAACATTTAGATAAAAATTATTGTCGCTAATCTAACCTGATTGGCGCAGTCATTTTTGTCGTGAAAACTAATTTTAATAAAACGATAAGTTACACCTCAAATATTGTTTCTCAATTTTTTTTCTTGTAACTTTGCTGAGTATTGTAAGCGTCTCACGCTTTAAAGAGTACACTCTTTCCGCGATTCGTCGCCAATACTCAAGCCAAAAATCTTTCAGTTTTTACTATCGTTTTTCATCAAAATTTAACAGCAGTTTTCATTGGTTTGCAGTGGCTTTAAAATTGCACACCAACTCGTTTATACCAGCCATAAAATGGCACATATACCTCCAATTTGGGTGGCTTTGTGCCATAAAGTGGCTGTTTATTTATCCAAATATAATTAATTATTTTTATAAGGTATCGAATGGACTAATGATTTTTTGAATACTTTTTGTACTAACATGTGTGTAAATTTCAGTGGTTTTACTGCTACTGTGACCTAAGATTTCTTGTATATACCTTAAATCAGTTCCGGCTTCCAGCAAATGCGTGGCATAACTATGCCGTAGCCAATGCAAGGAAACTGGTTTCATTATATTCGTTTTTGCAAGTGCCTGCTTTAAAACATTTGATAAACTTCGTTCATCGTAAGGTTCATTCTTATGTTGTCCTTCAAATAACCACGTTTTGGGTTTGTAACTTTTGTAATACTCTCTGAGCAGTAAAAGTATCTTGTCTGAAAGTGGTGCAATTCTGTCTTTCTTGCCTTTTCCAGCTTTTATTAAAATTATATTTCTTTTAGAATCAATATCCGAAAGTTTTAAATTTAATAATTCGCTGCGTCGTAATCCACAACTGTATATCAATGATAACATTGCCTTGTGTTTAATATTTCCGAGGGCATTTAAAATGTCTTTGACCTCTTCTTTACTTAATACATTTGGCAATTGCTTTTCTCCTTTAGGCCGGTGTATCAACTCTTCATTCATTAATTTGTTTTCCACCGTTCTGAAAAACAGTTTCACCGCATTCACAATCTGGTTCTGATACGAAGAAGATAGTTTATTCTTTAAAATGTAATCGTTATTGTAAACTACCAAATCTTCATTTGTAATTTCCTCAACAGGTTTGGTATTGTAAAAAAACAGAAAAGATTTCAAAGCATCGGTATACGTCTTAATGGTATTGTCGCTGTAACGTTTAGATTTCAGCCACTTACTGAACTGTTCTGTTTTTGCAGCTTTGTCTGCCCTTAAAACTGCATTTTCCAGTTTAAATCGCTTTCGGTTTTCTTCGTTGTTTGGCAAATGCCAGGCGCCAAGGCTGTAGCTCCATTGCGCATCTTCCAGTTTTTTAATACGCACTATCAGTTCCTTGCTTTTTTTAAAATAAACCGCAATTCTGTCTTGTTTCTTGTATTTTACGATGCTTGCTTTCCATTCCATATTTCTTATTTTACTATTGAGATACCATAACAGGCAATTTTCCATAAATTTTATCAAAAATAATTCACCCGAAATCAAATCAAAAGATTATTTTTAAATTATATGGAAATACAGCAACAGCATCATTCCGGCAACGGAGAGTTTTTTATTAAAGATGAACATCAGAATAAAATAGCTTACATGACTTATATTATGCCAGATGAGGAAACTATGCTGATAGAACATACTATTGTAGATGACAGTTTAGGCGGTCAGGGCATCGGAAAAAAATTAGTGGATGCCGGTGTGCAATTTGCAAGAGCAAAAGGCTTCAAAATAATTCCGCAATGTTCCTATGTAAATGCTGTATTTCACAAAACACCGGAATACGATGATGTCTGGGCAAAATGATTTTTTCACGCAAAGATGCAAAGTAATTAAGACACAATTATTAAATCTGAAATCATAAATCTTAATTCTGAATTATGGAAGACATAACAAAGGAATATAGCAAAGACGACTTAACGGTGCTTTGGTAACCGAAGAAAAGCATTCATTCCGCCAACTGCTGGCGTGGTTTGCCTAAAGCGTTTAATCCGAAAGAAAAACCGTGGATTACGCTGGACAATGTTACCTTTGAAGAAATCATCGGGCAGGTTATGAAATGTCCGAGTGGTGCGTTGAGTAATAAGAGTGAGAAAAGTGATAGTGAAAGTGTAAGTGAAAACGTAGATTCGCACAGCAGTGCGAATTTATACACAGAAATTACGATTTTGAAAAACGGACCTTTGCAGATAAACGGAAGTTTGTCCATCAAACACAAAGACGGAAAAGAAGAAACGCAAAAAGAAGTTTATCTTTGTCGCTGCGGCCAATCAGAAAATAAACCATTCTGCGACGGCGCACGTAAAAAATGCGGATTTAAAGATGAATAATTTAGTCGTTAGTCGTAAGTATAAAGTTGTAAGTTTTTTACGGCAACTATAACTCACGACTCACGACTCATAACTCACGACTAATATATGATCGTATACACCTTAACAGCAAATATAGATACTGAGCTTGCCGACGAATGGCTGCAATGGATGAAAGATGATGTAATTCATTTTATTCAGGAAACACAATTAACCGTTGATTATAAAATATTCAAAGTGTTGAATGATAACGAAGGTGTGACGTTTACGTTTCAGTTTTTCTTTAAAGATGTGTTTGTATATAAATTGTTCTTGAGCGAACACCACAAAAATTTCTCTGGTCTTTTAGGAAAGTATACGCCGCCACAAGTGGTCTATTTCAACACGCTGCTGCAGCAAATCTAAGTTGGTAAATTGTTCAAATCACCCTGTTTTCCTGCATTTCACGCTAAACTTCAGCCAACAGACTGATGCTGCTTATGTTTATTGATGTTTTTTGTTATTTCCCGAAAAGTTTAACTGCTTGCAGTATTTTGCACACAAGTTGAAAAAAAATTGTAAACAATTTAATGTTTATAAAAAATCAAACAGCAGATTATCAATTACTTGCAAAATTTTACATAAAACTTTACTAAATTTAGGTATTGCATAACTGTTTTAATTGAGTAATTTTGTCGTCCGCTCAAATTGAAAATTACCATAAAATGCAAACTTCAGACATCATAACAGACAAAATAACCTATACACAAGACGAGGCAATCAGTGCTTCGCTAAAATACTTCAACGGCGATGACCTGGCTGCCAGAGTTTGGCTCAACAAATACGCGTTGAAAGACTCTCTGGGCAATATTTATGAAAAAACACCGGACGATATGCACCGCAGAATTGCCGGTGAAATTGCCCGCATAGAATCCAATTATCCGAATCCAATGTCGGAAGAAATGGTTTACGACCTGATTAAAAACTTTAAATACATCATTCCGCAAGGAAGTCCGATGACAGGAATCGGCAATCCGTTCCAGATTGCTTCTTTATCCAATTGCTTTGTGATCGGGAATGATGGCGCTTCTGATTCTTATGGCGGCATCATGAAAATTGATGAAGAACAGGTGCAGCTGATGAAACGCCGCGGTGGTGTCGGACATGATTTGTCGCATATTCGTCCCAAAGGTTCACCGGTAAAAAATTCAGCATTGACTTCTACCGGTTTAGTGCCGTTTATGGAACGCTATTCTAATTCCACACGCGAAGTAGCACAAGATGGAAGACGCGGTGCGCTCATGTTGTCGGTTTCCATTGCACATCCGGATGCGGAAGATTTTATCAATGCAAAACTGGAACAGGGAAAAGTAACCGGTGCCAATATTTCTGTGCGTATAAATGATAAATTTATGCAGGCAGTCGAGCAACAAAAATCTTATACACAACAATTTCCTGTAGACAGTAAAACACCTTCTACTCAAAAAGATGTCGACGCATTAGCAATCTGGAAAAAAATCGTACACAACGCCTGGAAGTCTGCAGAACCGGGCATTTTATTCTGGGATACCATCACACGTGAATCATTGCCGGATTGTTATGCTGATTTAGGATTTAAAACAGTTTCTACCAATCCTTGCGGTGAAATTCCATTGTGTCCTTACGATTCTTGTCGCTTGCTTGCCATCAATTTGTTTTCGTATGTAGAAAATCCGTTCACCAAGCATGCAACATTTAACTGGGATTTATTCAAACAACATGTTGCCTATGCACAACGCATTATGGATGATATCATCGATTTAGAATTAGAAAAAATTGATACGATTTTAGATAAGCTGAATAAAGATCCTGAAACAGAAGATATTAAACACACGGAAATTAATTTATGGAATAAGATTCGCAACATGGCAGTGTTAGGTCGTCGCACCGGTGTTGGCATCACGGCAGAAGGAGATATGCTGGCTGCTTTGGGCCTGCGTTATGGAAGTGATGAAGGTATTGCATTTGCCGTAGATATCCATAAAACAGTGGCATTGGAAGCTTACAGAGCTTCTGTACATTTGGCAAAAGACCGCGGTGCATTCGAGATATTTGATGCGGAAAGAGAGAAAAATAATCCGTTCATGCTGCGATTGAAAGATGCGGATGCTCAGTTGTATTATGAAATGCTGGAACATGGCAGAAGAAATATTGCGTTGCTGACGATTGCACCAACAGGCACTACGAGTTTAATGTCGCAAACAAGTTCAGGAATTGAGCCGGTGTTTTTACCGGTGTATAAAAGACGTCGAAAAGTAAATCCGAATGATAAAAATGTGCGCATCGATTTTGTGGATGAAGTAGGAGACAGCTGGGAAGAATACGTGGTGTTCCATCACCGTTTTAAAGAGTGGATGGAAGTGAATGGTTATAATACGAACAGAAATTTCACGCAGGAAGAACTGGAAGAGTTGGTGAAAAAATCACCGTATTATAAAGCTACTTCAAATGATGTGGATTACCTGAAAAAAGTACAAATGCAGGGTGCTATTCAGAAATGGGTAGACCATTCTATCAGCGTTACGATTAATATGCCGAACGATGTGACGGAAGAAATCGTTTCACAATGTTATATGGAAGCGTGGAAATCCGGTTGCAAAGGTGTTACCGTGTATCGAGATGGTTCGCGTTCCGGTGTATTGATTAGCAACGATGAGAAAAAGAAAGAAGATACAACAGAAGGCACTGCACATTTTCCAATTACTCGTCCGGCTTCTTTAAAAGCAGATGTAGTGCGTTTTCAAAACAACAAAGACAAGTGGATTGCCTTCATTGGTTTAATGGATAATAAACCTTATGAAATTTTTACAGGTTTGAATGATGATGAAGATGGCATTTTATTGCCGCGTTGGGTGAATGAAGGTACCATCATTAAGAATAAAGAAGCAGACGGCACTTCGCGTTATGATTTTCAATACAAAAATCAACGTGGTTATAAAACAACCATAGAAGGTTTATCGCACAAATTCAATCCGGAATATTGGAATTATGCCAAGTTGATTTCCGGTACTTTAAGACATGGAATGCCGATAGAAAATGTGGTGGAATTAATCAGCAGTTTGCAGTTAGATGAAGCTATCAACACCTGGAAAAATGGTGTGGTGCGTGCGCTGAAGCGTTATGTACCGGATGGCACTATGGCGCAGAAATCCAAATGTCCGAACTGCGGTTCCACGAATCAGCAATATTTAGAAGGCTGTCTGACCTGCAAAGATTGCGGCGCTTCGAGATGCGGATAGAATTATAATGGAAATGATAACAAAGACTGCAATATTGTATTGCGGTCTTTTTTTAATTCGCTCTCAGCTTAGACGGTTTTTTCCCGAATACCATGTGATAAATAGTTTTAATTAATACCAGCCACGGACTAAGATTTATTTTTGGTGCTTGTCCTTTACCAATGCGTTTCAGCTGTGCACTGTACCAGGCAGTTTCCATTAATCCCATTTTGTCTACCATGCCAAAACCTGTTTTTATCGGTTGCACCGTCAGAATAATAGAGCCGGCTATAAGCTTATTGGGTGCATCTGTTTCAATAGCTAATAATCTCGCAAGACCAACAAAATCTACTGCACCGGAAGAAAGGGCCTGAGCCATACCATCTGCTGAACGGAAACCGCCGGTGACAGCCAATGCAGTAGTGCAAACTTTTCTGGCTTTTTCTGCAAAATCTAAGAAGTAGGCTTCCCGTTGTTTTGTACTTTCTTTCACTGGTTCTTTAGACGACTTGATACCGGTCATAGCTGGTGCTTCATACGTTCCGCCGGAAATTTCGATTAAGTCCATTCCTGCATCCGATAACACACGAATTAATTCCAGTGATTCTTCTTCGGTAAATCCGCCGCGTTGAAAATCGGCAGAATTTAATTTGATGCTGATGGGAAAAGAGGCACCTACCTTTTCTCTCATGGCATGATATATTTCCAAGACAAAGCGTCTTCTGTTTTCCGGATTTCCGCCATACTGATCTGTTCTGATATTGTGATGTGGTGACAAAAACTGACTGACTAAATATCCATGTGCGCCATGTATTTGAACACCGGAGAAGCCGGCTTTTTGCACTATTGCTGCCGCAGTGGCAAATCGCTGAATCAGATCTTTTATTTCCGGTTCACTGAGTTCTCTTGGTGTTGGAAAAAATGCCTGCATATCTTTCCGGAACGGAATAGCTGATGGCGACACCGTTTCTTTGTTTAATCCTTTAGGCGCTTGTTTTCCCGGATGGTTGAGCTGTACCCAGCATTGTGTGTTGTGTTGTGTGGCTGCTTTTGCCCATTTTTGCAAAGCTGGTAAATGCACTTCATCTTCAATGATAACATTTCCGGGTTCGCCTATTGCACGATGGTCAATCATTACATTTCCGGTAATGCAGATACCGATTCCACCATTTGCCCAAACACCGTAAAGTGTCGTTAGGTCCGGTTTGGGTGCGCCTTCGGGTTCGCCTAATGCCTCGCTCATAGCAGATTTTAATAAGCGGTTTTTTACGACCGTTCCGTTTTTAAGCGTGTAGGATTGAGCAATGATATTTTGAGCAGACATATTTTTTTGTTTTCACAAAAATACAACCTTAGATGAACATAAAAGAAGGAATATATAGTTTAGTATCGGACATAGTTATTATTTTAAACTCCTAATTTAGACAGGACTAAAAAATGGCGTTACAAAAATTTATAATATCATTTACATTTGTACCGATGAAAAGAGCAGTATTTATTTTTTTTGCTGTCTGACGAATTTTCTTTTTTCTCAGGAAAAGGAAGCTGATGCGATTGGTTCAATTTCAACAGACCGCCCTGACCAGACAGAAACACCGGATGAAGTGCCGTTTAAATACTTCCAGATGGAAATGGGATTTAATGTGGAAAGTCAGCATAGAAATCTGAGTTTTGTACATCCGACTATTTTATGGAAAGCCGGTATATTTAAGTCGACAGAAATTCGTTTAATTACCGATGTTAGTACGATAAAAGAGGATTCAGGGAAATACAGCACCGGCCTTGCACCGGTGCAGATTGGATTTAAAACAGCCATTTGTGATGAATAAAAAGCAAGACCAAAGATTTCTTTTATCGGACATATGGCCGTACCGTATATTTCCACTAAAAATCAGCGTACGAACTATTTTGCACCAAATTTCAGATTTACGTTAGAGCATACACTTAAGAAAAACCTCATTTTAGGCTATAATGTCGGTATGGAATGGGACGGCGAATCACAGTATCCTGCTTTTATTTATACCATAGTAAATGGAGTAGATATTACAGATAAATGGTATTTCTATTATGAGTTTTTCGGTAATATTCCGGTCGATAAAAAATCCACACATACCTTTGACGGCGGCTTTGCTTATTTAATAAAAAATAATATGCAGAGAGATATTTCTGGTGGTTTTCAGTTGTATCCTTTTGTAAAAGGCTGGTATGTATCACTGGGTTATTCGTTCAGAGTACCAAGATGATTATAAAGCTGTTGTCATGTCTTTTCTTCATTTAAGAAAGATACTTTAACAGCATTTTCCGGTCGCCGTCCGAAATATCTTCTATCACATCAATAGTATTTTTGTCTACTTCTGATTTTACATGAACAGGTACTTTGTGTTGAATTAAAATAGTTTCTGTTTGATAGAAGTTGGTATTTCCATATTGGAAAAAGGTGATGTCGGATCCGTCTTGAAGATTTAAGGTTAGTGTTATACTAATTCTGTCTTTGCTGTAACTGCGAATAGTATAATCTGCAGACGTAATGGAGTCGTAAGTTATGATTCTTTTTTTTAAAAATTTTTGAATGGTGATGGATTTGTCTGAAAAACCAACAACGCTTAAGAAGCTAAGCAACGCGGTTATTGCCGGAAAAGCGCCAAATGTAATGTGTTTAAATTTCCAGTTTAAGAAATGGCCAATGGCAATGAAACCGATTGTGAGAAAAACACTGAAATACAACAGGCTGAACATACGATAGGAGCGCTGATAACTAAGGTATCCTTTTTGGTTGCAATAAAAATCAGATACTTTTGGCAGCAACCAAAACGAAGCAAGCAACACAGACAGCCATAAAATAAGTTTCCAGAATTCCATAAGTTAAAACCGATTAAGGTGTTATAAAAATACGGATACTAAACAGAACTGTCAACATATTTTTGCTTTCTGTCGTTAAACGAAGTGTTTTTATTTTTAATATTGGTCGTTACGGAATGCTTAATGAATTGACGAATGCTTTTACCAGTTGTTCCATTTTTGTAAGGTCTTTCACGGTATTGCTGAAGAACCTGAAATGATCTGCATAACCTTTACTGTAGGTTGAGTAAAAACACTTTTTATCATCTTTGCAAAAGATTTTTATTTCGTCCTGACCGGCAGAAGTTGCTTTTAAGATAGTCGTATTTTGTTTGAGATTCTTAATGCTAATTGAAGAGCCGTATTTCGTGCTGTAAACTTTAAAGTAAAAAAACACGGAATCTCCTTTTACAACTATATTATCATAGGTAGCCGAATTAAAAGTTTTAAGATATTCATTAAGATCGTTGAGTGTTTTTGAATGAGTACCTGAATTTGGATTGCCGGTTTTAGTTGTAGTCTGTATTGGTGTATCTGAAAAGTTGTTTACATCTTTCTTGTAATTAACATCAGTAGTAGTTGTATTTGGTTGTTTTCTTTCTTTTTCTTTTTGAGCTCTAATCTCTGCAGCTTTTTGTGTTGTGCCTGATAAATTAGTATTTGTGGTTATTTTATTTCCTAAGTAAGCATCTTTGAAATCATTCAGAAAGCCAGCCAGTTCCTGATAATTATAAGAAGAGCCAGTCGTAAATTGAGTATAATCTTCAGTTCCGTTTACTTTCCAGTCGGTAGAAATGCACTTGTTATTTCCTTTGCATTTAAAAATAACGCGGCTGTATTGTTCCTGTATTTCTGCGCCTTCGATATCTTCCATTTTAAATTTGTTGTACTTGCCGGCTTTGAAGCGGTCGTAGATATAACCATCTTTTACTTCAAAATAACCATAATAACCATTGTCGAATGTTTTCAGATAGTCGTTGAGTTTTTTTAATGCAGATTGATAATTACCTGCTGTTGCAGTTGAATTGTTAGCAGTTTTTGAGTTTTCTGTTAGTACTGTTTTATTGCTGCTTTCTGCTGCTTCATTTTTGTAGTTGCCGGTACTTTTTTTATAAGCAGCAATTAAGTTATCTAGCAAGGTAATCAGCTCCGATGTATTAAAACTCAAAGTCTGCGAAAATCCGATGCTTCCGTGATAGGAATCCGTATAAGTTGAGAAAACACATTCTCTTCCGTCTATACAATTAATACTTACTTTTTTACCGGGATCTTCTTCGTAGGCTTTACCTAAGTATTTTATTTCCGATTTACTGTATTTTCCCGAAGCAAATCTGTCATATAAATAACCATCTTTAATTTCCAGATAGCCGTAATAACCGTTATCAAACGTTTTCAGGAAGTCGTTTACTTTCTTAAGTTCTTCTTTATAATTTTGGCTGAAGATGTTGTAAAATAAAGAGATGAAGAGGATTGTTGCTGTTGTTTTTTTCATAAAATGGATGTTTATGGTATTATTTTTACGGTTACTTTTTCAAAGCTTTTGCTACAATTTTTAGTTGTTTATTGTCTAATAAATCCCAGCCATTGGATGAATAGTTGTTAAAGTTTTCAATGTTTTTTACGTAATATTTTGTCTTATCTTTTATTTCCTGAGAGAAGAGCATATTACCAATAACCAAAAATAAAAGCAGTAATCTTAGTCGTATCATCTTTATAAAGTTGATGTAAAAATAGACTATTTTCTGATGTAGAAAATACCATAAAACACGTATATCAAAAAAAATGCCAACCTAGAGGCTGGCATTTAATTCATCTGAATCAGGTCTATTAGCTTTGCAATTTTTCCCAATCCTGCATCAGTTTTTCCAATGCTTTTTTTTCTGTGCCTAATTGCAATACGATTTGTTCATCATATTTACCATCTTCCGAAAGTGCTTCTATTTTTTCTTCCAGTTTTTTTATATCAAATTCTTTGATGCCAATTTCTTCTTCCATTTTGGATATCTGATTTTTAAGCTTTTTATCCTGAATCTGATTGTCTTGATTCTTGGCTCTTGGCTCTTGATTCACTTTTACTGTAGCCTGCGGACTCAACTCTACTTCACGGAAATTAGCTACACGACGTTCTTCAAAGAAGGCTTCCACATCACCTACGTGCTCTTTTACCACACCGTCTTTAAATTCAAATGTTTTTTCAGTCAAACCTACTAAGAAATCGCGGTCGTGCGAAACCACAATCACGGTTCCAGGATATTTGGAAATGGCATCTTTCAAGACATCTTTCGCTCGCAAATCCAGGTGATTGGTCGGCTCATCGAGAATCAATACATTGCTTGGATTCAGGAGCAGATGTGCTAAACAAACACGAGCACGTTCACCACCGCTCAATACTGATATTTTTTTGGTGGCATCGTCACCGCTAAACATAAAAGCACCTAAAATATTGCGCACCTGTGCACGCATATCATTTGGAGCCGTGTCTTCCATGTATTGTAAAATAGTCAACTCTTTAGGTAAATGTTCTGCATGATGCTGCGCAAAGAAAGCGATGTTTACGTTATGTCCTATTTCTAAGTTTCCTGAATTATAATCCAACTCTTTAGCAATAATTTTTGCCATCGTTGTTTTTCCCATTCCGTTCTTTCCAATGAAAGCAACTTTATCGCCGCGTTCAATTTCTAAATTCACATCATGAAAAACAGGTTTTTCGCCATAGCTTTTCGCCAGATTTTTTGCCGTCACCACTACCTTGCCGCTTTGTTGTCCCATTGGAAACTGGAAACGCATGGAACGCACGTCATCCTGTTCCACTTCCACAATATCCATTCTGTCCAGTTTTTTTACTAAACTCTGCGCCATACTGGCTTTACTGGCTTTAGCCTTAAAGCGTTCGATATTGCGTTCAATTTGTTTAATCTGATCCTGTTGGTTTTTGAAGGTCTGTAACTGCTTTTCGCGTCGCTCTTCCTTTAAAATAAGGTATTTGGAATAATTGGCTTTGTACTCGTACATTTTACCCAATTCCAGTTCTATCGTTTTATTACAAACATTATCCAGGAAGGTTTTATCGTGCGAAACTAATACAATGGCACCTTCGTATTTCTGAAAGAACTCTTCCAGCCAAATGATAGATTCAATGTCTAAGTGATTTGTTGGCTCATCGAGCATCAGTAAATCAGGATTTTGTAACAGTAATTTAGATAACTCTAAACGCATGGCCCAGCCACCTGAAAAAGTAGATGGTGATTTTTCAAAATCTTCACGCTGATAACCTAAACCCAGTAATACTAATTCCGTTTTTTTGTCTTTGTCATCAATATCCAAATGCACGAGTCTGTCATTCAAATCACAAAAAAGCTGAGAAAGATTCATGTAATCGTCCGTATCGTAATCGGTACGTGTTTCCAGCTGGTGTTGTACTTTTTCCAGCTCTTCCTGCAAAACATTAATTTCCTTAAAGGCTGTTTGTGCTTCCAGCCAAACGGTTGGTTCATTTTGTCCGCGGATTTCCTGTTTCAAGAAACCAATTGTATAACCACCGGGTTTTGAGATAGTACCTTCCTGTGCGGATATTTCTCCGTTTAATGCTTTTAGTAAAGTTGATTTTCCAACACCGTTTCTTCCTACTAAACCGATTCTGTCTCTCGGTTGAATGGTGAAAGTAACGTTGTCGAACAAAATACGACTGCCAAATATGATGGATAAATTTTGAGCTTGAAGCATGTTGATTTAAGATTTTAACCCTAAATCCCTAAAGGGACTTAGAGACGTTATAAATTCCCTTTTAGGGGTTAGGGGTTTTACCTTCTTCCCATACTCTTGTTTTATCAGCAAGATCCATGCAAAATTTCTTGATGTCTTCCTGCACAAAAGGATTTTGTGTAGCGCGGTTGTAGGTGTCACCTAAACTTAATAAGAGCTGAAAAAAATGTGTGTGCATTTCGTCTACCTGCATGTCTTTGGTCCATAAATCAAAGCGCATGGTGTTTTTCTCTATGCCATCCCACATGCCAATCATGATGCTCTTACATTCATCGCCATCACCTTGTGGCCCGTCGGTGGCTGTCCAGTTGATTTTTTCCGGCATATTCTGGTCGTCCAGTCGTATTTTGAATTTTATTTCTGTTTCTCGTGCCATTTTTTTAATTGAACTGCAAATATAAGAAACTGATTTTAAACGGTATTTTATGTAAATGCTACCTAAATGCATTGTTTTAAATCAAATTTGGTTTGTTTACAAAGATTTAACTTGGCAGTTAAACAAACGTTTAATTATATTTGCAACAAAATACTTAAACAAACGTTTAATTAATTATGGAGGAAGCTAAGATTCAGGACAAACGGGAAGATATTTTAGATGTCGCAGAAAAATTGTTTGCGGAACAAGGTTTCGAAGCGATAAGTATTCGGGAAATATCTAAAACCGCAGACATAAATATCGCAATGGTGTCTTATTATTTTGGCTCAAAGGAAAAACTATATGAAGAAGTTGTAAATCGTAAATTAATTTCTTCAGATTTAATTATAAAGCATATTGAACAATATGAAGCATATCAGGAAAAACTTTTTGCTATAGTTGATTTATTTATAAATAAATTCTTTGAACGCAGAGATTTTCAGAATATCATTTTCAGAGAAATGGCCATGAACCAGCGAACGGGAATGGCTGAATTAATAACTACTCGATTACATCAAAATTTTTCAGTGATTTCAGATGTTATTCAAAAAGGAATTAAATACAAAGAGTTTAAAAAAGTAGATGTAGAGTTAACGGTGATGACAATTATAGGCGTTGTAAAAACCTATACGACATCAAGTTCTATTGCTTGCAAGGTTTTAAAGACAGATGATATTGATCAGGTGTACAACGATAAATTGAAGGCAAGACTAAAAAAACATTTACGAGAATTATTAACCAATCATTTAGGAATAGAATCAAAATAGATATGAAGAAGTCAGTACTCATTTCCTTATTACTGTTGTTAACAGGATACGGTTATGCACAGGAAATTAAAAAAATAACGTTACAGGAAGCATTCACGCTGGCTGAACAAAACAGCAAGTTGTTGCTATTGGATAGTTTGAAAATTCAGGCGCTGGATATTAAAAAAACGCAATCACAAAATGCCATGTTGCCTGTGTTAGGCTTGAGTAGCGGTTACACAAGGCTGAGTAATAATATCGACCCGTTTCAGATTCCGTTCAGCGGCGAAGTGTTTACCTTGAATCCGCAGATATTGAATCAGTATGGAAATCGTGTTTCCATACAGCAACCTGTTTTTCAGGGATTAAAAAACTGGAATACCATGAAATCGATAGACCGGTTAAAAACTGCTTCAGAACTGGACAAACAAAAAGATCAACAGGATATTAAACTGAATGTAATTCAACAATATTACAATTTGTATAAATGGCAGCAAACCTTGATTGTACTGGATTCTAATATTGCACAAACTCAGGTTCGCGTAAATGATGTGTCTAAATTTAAAGAAGCTGGTTTGGCTTTAAACAATGACGTAATGCGTGCCGAATTGCAAAAAACAAATTTACTGGTTACTAAAGCAGATATTGAAAGCATGGTAAAAATTTACAACTTCAATATGTGTGTATTGTTAGCAATCGACGTCAACACAAAAATTCAGGTAGAAAATCCTGAGGTAGTGAAAGATGCAAATTCGACGATACAATCATTAATTACATCCTCTTATGCAGACAGAGCTGAATTTAAGGCGCAGGATTTCAGATTAAAAGCAGCAGATTATCAGATTAAAGCTTCTAAAAGTGCCTATATGCCAACGGTTAGTGCGGTTGGAAACGGTTATTACAACAATCCAAATCAACGTGTTTTCCCACAGGAAAATAATTTTAAAGCTACCTGGGATGTTGGTGTAAGTGTCAGCTGGAATATTATGCAATTATATACAGCGCGTGCTGTTGTAGGTGATGCAAAAAATCAAAAAGCACAACAGGAGTTAGTAACTGCACAACTGAAAGACAATATTTCATCCGAAGTAAATGCAGCATATGAAACGTTGAAAGTGGCATTGCTTAAAATTGATCTTGCACAGCGCGCCATTGATCAGGCAACAGAAAATAAAAGAATCCTGGATAACAGATTCGGTGCGCAGGTAGCGCTGCTTAGTGATGTGTTAGAAGCAGACCAGTTTTTATTACAGGCACAAACCAATTTGCTGAATGCTCAGGCTGATGCAGCTATTGCCAATTATAAATTACAGAGAAGTTTAGGGTCCATTAAATAATTAATAGTTATGAAAAACAAGCTTTTAAAAATAGTGCCGTTCTTGTTATTGATTTCCTGTAAGGGTGAATCTGAAAATGAGGTAAAACCTTTGCGTAAGGATATTTCTGAAATCGTATTTGCATCAGGTAGTTTGGAATCGGATAATAAATACAATCTTACTGCACAAACAGATGGTAATATCATTAAGTTGAATCTGGTGGAAGGTACTTCTGTATCCGTTAATCAGGTGATTGCAGTGATAGATAACAAACAAAATATCATCAGTACCAATAGTGCAGCTGAGCAATTAAAAATTGCACAATATAATACCACTGACAATGCACCTGTTTTACAACAAATTAAAGCAAATATAGAAGCTGCAAAAGAGAAACTTAGCCAGGATATTATTCAGGAACAACGTTATAAGGAACTTTATAATCAAAGCAGTGTTACTAAAGCAGAATTCGAAAAAATGCAATTAAGCACTAAAACATCCAAAGCAAATCTGGCAGCATTGGAACAACAGTATAAATCAGTACAGCAGCAAAATAAACAACAATACATTACTCAATCCAATGCCGTAAAAGGAAGTGTTGTAAATCAGGAAAATAATCAGGTGAAAATTGTTGCAGCAGGCAAAGTGTATAAGAAAGTAAAACAAGTCGGTGATTATGTTCGCCGTGGTGATGTGATTGCTGTAATTGCCAATGAAAATTTATTGTATGCTAAATTAAACGTCGATGAAAATTCTATTGATAAAGTAAAAGTAGGACAAACAGTTACCGTTTTATTAAATACGCAAAAAAATAAAAAATACAGTGCTGTAGTCAGTGAGATTTTACCGGTGTTTGATGAACCATCACAATCTTTTATTGTAAAAGTACAGTTCATTGAAAAGCCCGATTTTACTGTAAACGGCACGCAACTGGAAGCAAACATCTTAATCGGTGAAAAGAAAAATACACTATTGATTCCACGAAATTATGTGTCGTTTGGAAACAAAGTACAGATAAAAGGCGGCAAAGATTTAAAAGTGATAGAAACCGGCATCATCTCCACAGAATATGTAGAAGTGTTGAATGGATTGACAGAAAATGATGTTCTGGTTCCTGTAAAACCTAAAAAATAATGGCATTTAAAATGAAGTATTCCGTTAACAGTGAAGTGTCTTACACTTACATTATCAGCAATAAACGATTGACGCTTATTGCTGCATTAGGTGTTACGCTCGGAATAGCCATCTTTATTTTTATGAATTCTATGATGGCAGGTTTTGATAAATCTTCAGCAGATGCTTTTTTTAAATCGATCCCACACATACGAATCTATAAAGAGGACGTAATTTCCAAACCAATTTCTGAAACAAACGGCAAATCTATTCCAATTATCATAAATCCAAAAGTGGTTCCTTCCAATAACACGATTGACAATCCAAAAGAAATTATTCAATTACTGAAGAATCAAAAAGAGGTAGCATTTGTCACACCACAGTTAACGGTCGGTATATTCTTTAATAATGCTAAAACACAAATCAGCGGACGTGCCATCGGAATTCTTCCGGAAGAAGCGAACCAAATGTTCAACATGGAATCTTACGTGGTGGAAGGAAGTATTAATAATTTAAAAAACAACCTGAATGGTATTTTGTTAGGCTCTGGTGTCGCTTCCAAAATGAATGTAAAAGAAGGAGATAACATTTCTATCACTTCATCTGTAGGCATGACAAAAGTGATGAAAATAATAGGCATTTTTCAAACGAACAATTCTGTAGTGGATAAATCTACTGCGTACATTAATATTGCTTATGCTCAGCAACTGCTCAAAAAAAATGCACAGTATATTACTGATATCAATGTCAACATCAAAGATTTTAATAACGCAAAAGCGTTTGCACCTGAATTAGCTCAGCTGACTAATTATAACGCAGAAGATTGGGAAACAGCCAACGAAACCTATATGGCAGCAACAAGAATGCGTGCTATCATTATTCGGTTTGTTTCTATTTCCATTCTTATTGTTGCCGGTTTCGGTATTTATAATATTCTGAACATGACGGTGATGCAAAAAATTAATGACATTGCCATTTTAAAAGCAATTGGATTTAACGGTAGGGATGTTATTAAAATATTTGTCGGACAAGCATTGATTATCGGGCTTATCGGAATTGTATTTGGTGTTTTGTTTGCTTCGATAATGGTAACAGTACTTCAGAATTATTATGTTGGTGGTGATATCGGCTATTTTCCGATTTATTTCAAAATAAGTAATTTTTTAAAAGGCATAATATTTGGTTTCGCGGTGACTTTTCTTGCCGGCTATATACCAGCCAGAAATGCTGCAAATATTGACCCTGTGGCCATATTCAGAAAATAAGTTTTAACAAATCAAAATATGAAAGAAATTATTTTAAAAACAAATTCAATAACTAAATACTTCCACGATCCGGTGGAGTTCAAGGTGTTGAATGAGATTTCTTTCGAAGTGTATAAAGGAGAATTCCTAACGGTTATCGGAAAATCAGGTTGCGGTAAATCAACGTTGTTGTATATTTTATCCACGATGGATACTGCCTTTGAAGGTGAATTGTTTATAGATAACCAGAATATATCCAGATGGAAACAGGATAAACTGGCAGCTCTCAGAAATGAAAAAATAGGCTTTGTGTTTCAGTTTCATTATCTGCTTGGCGAATTCAGCTGCCTGAAAAATGTCATGATTCCGGCTTTGCGTTTAGGGAAATTGCCTTATGATGTAATTGAAGAAAAGGCCTATCAGAAATTAGAATTATTAGGACTAAAAGACCAGGCGTTGAAACCATCTTCCAAGCTTTCCGGCGGACAGCAACAACGCGTTGCAGTGGCAAGAGCATTGATCAACGATCCTTTGATTATTATGGGTGATGAACCAACCGGAAATTTAGACAGTATGAATACACAAAACATATTCACCATTTTTAAAGAACTCACGCAGGAATTCGGGCAAACCATCATTGCCGTAACGCATGATCAGGATTTTGCCAAAGCCTCAGACAGGACGATAGAAATGCATGATGGAAAAATTATTAATCAGGATTATAAATTTATTTAATTGCTTCAATATGGAAGAGACTTCACAAGAAAAAAAATCATCAAAGAAAATTTTAATGCCAATAATTGGGTTGGTAATAGTACTAGCAGCTACCTATTTTGCATACACTAAAATTGCGTATGCTCGCCATAACGAAGACACGGAAAATTCGCAGATAGAAGCAAATATTGTTCCCATTGCACCAAGAATTTCAGGTTATGTAGATGCCGTGTTTGTAAAAGAAAATCAACGCATAAATAAAGGCGATACGATTTTAAAATTAGACGACAGAGATTTGAAAATCCGTTTACAACAAGCAATCATTAATGCTAAAAGTGCCGGTGCGAATGTTAGTGTGGTAAGAAGCAATGTGTCGTCAGCAGATGCTTCAGCAAATGCAGTTTCGACATCTATACTAACAGCACAAGCTGGCATCGAAACGGCAAAAGCTAATATAGAAGCAGCTAAAGTTCGTGTATGGAACGCAACAGAAAATTTTAAACGCTACGAACAATTATACAAACAGACATCGGCAACACAAGCACAATACGATGGTGCCTTAGCAGAAAAACAATCGGCTGAAAAACAAGTACAGGTTTTAGAGAAACAAGTAGAGGTTGCACAGGCACAATTGAAAGCAGCACAACAACAATCATCTGCTTCACGCACACAAGCCAGCGGAATTGGCACACAGGTTAGTTTAGCTGAAGTAGGTATACAGCAAAGACAGGCTGAAATAGAATTTGCTCAATTACAAGTATCATACGCCTACTTAATCGCACCATGCGATGGTTTTGTTTCTAAGAAAAATGTACAGGTGGGACAGTTGGTAAATCCGGGACAAACACTGATGAGTATAGTAGATGATGCACAGCTTTGGATAACTGCAAATTTCAAAGAAACGCAAATTGAGAAGATGAAAGAAGGTCAGGATGTGGAAGTGAAAGTGGATGCCTATGACGGTAAAATATTTAAAGGAAAAATTGAGTCTATACAGGCAGCAACAGGTTCTAAATTTTCGTTATTGCCTGCGGATAATGCTACCGGAAATTTTGTAAAAGTAGTACAACGGATACCGGTTCGCATTGCATTATTAGATGATAAAAATGACAAATTCGATTTACGCGCAGGTATGAATGTAACGGTAGCGGTGAAAGTGAAATAATATTAGATAATTAGATGATTAGATAATTAGTTTCTGAAATTAGTGTAGAATATTTAATCATCTCATCATCTTATTACCTCATTATCTAATTAATTACAATGACTCAAGACCAAACCAACAGTTTAATAGAATACGGCGCACGGCGTTACATTATTACCGTCACGGTGGTGTTGTGTACGCTGTTAGAGCTGATAGATACAACCGTGGTGAACGTAGCCACCAATACTTTAATGGGAAATTTAGGTGCTACACTTTCTGAAGTAAGCTGGGTAATTGCATCTTATGCCATTGCAAATGTTATTATTGTACCCATGAGTGGCTGGTTATCTTCTCAGTTTGGAAGAAAATATTATTTCGCAGGTTCTGTTGCCATTTTCACCTTTGCTTCATTAATGTGTGGTTTGTCCGGTTCTATCTGGACATTAGTTTTCTGGAGATTTGTACAAGGGATTGGCGGTGGTGCTTTGTTTGCGACTTCACAAACCATCTTAAAAGAAATTTATCCGCCAGAAAAAATCGGAATGGCTATGGCGATGTTTGGTATGGGTGTGATTTTAGGGCCAACAATCGGTCCGTTTCTTGGTGGATATTTAGTCACCAATTATTCATGGCCGGTTATTTTTTATGTCAATATTCCAATTGGTATAATTGCCATTTTTTTAACAATCACTTATATCAGAGATAATCCGTTTGAAAAGAAAACAGATGCAAGTGTAGATTGGCTCGGTATTATTTTACTGATAATCGGAATAGGTTCGCTGCAATTAGTCTTAGAGCAAGGCGAGCGCAACGACTGGTTCGAATCGCAATATATTATTTCATTTACCTTGATGGCTATAGGTGGAATTATCGGATTTATCATTAGAGAATTAACCACGGAAAATCCAATTGTAGATTTGCGTGTGCTATTGAAAGGAAATGTTGCTATTGCAACAGTGATGAATTTTGTTTTAGGATTTATTTTGTTTGGAAGCGTATTTATTTATCCGATTTATATGCAACGATTTTTAGGATTCACCGCTCAAATGTCAGGTGCCATGTTTATTCCTGGTGCTTTGCTTAGTGGTATGCTGATGCCATTGGTCGGTGGAATGCTTTCCAAAGGAACACCGCCAAAATATATGATTACAGGCGGATTTTTGATTACAGGAATCTTTGTGTTCTGGTCGTCATTTATTTTCACTTCTAATACAGGAACAGAAGCTATGTTTTGGCCTTTAATGGTTCGTGGTTTAGGACTGGCGTTTATATTTGTGCCGCTTTCCGGACTTACCTTAGGTGGTTTAAATGGAAAAGATGTTGGACAAGCATCCGGTATTTCTAACATGATACGGCAAATTGGCGGCTCGATGAGTGTTGCCATTATCGGTGTGCTGAATGAAACCTTGAGTGCAGAACACAGAGCAAATATTCTGGAACATGTAACACCGGATAATCCATTAGTTAACGAGCGACTGAACGCCATCAAAATGGGATTGATGTCGGCAACCAGCGATGCAGAACGAGCTGCACAACAAGCCTTGGCATTTTTAGATTACAACATCAATAAACAAGCTGCTATCTTAAGCTATATTGATATTTTTCAATACATGACGGTATTTATTATTTTAGCAGTGCCTTTGGTTTTATTTGCTAAAAACTATAAATTAAATCAGAATGATATGGGTGGTCATTAATTTAATTATAGAATTAATGAGTTGTAGAATTGTAGAATAAAACAGTAGAAACTGTATTCACTTAACATGATAAATAGCATCAGCGTACAAACAATTTACATCTTCAACAACCCAAATTCTGATAATGTATTCATTGGTTTATTCAGCCAAAATAATTCAAAATCTTCTAAATTATTTTGCTCATAGTGATTCTTTAATTCCTGAAGCGTGTATATTTTATTATTGTTTACAGAAATTAGCAGTAGGATTTCAATTAACCATTCTGCATGATTTTTATTTAATTTGATTTCTTTTGTGTCAGTTTTTGAGTGAAAAGTTAATGTAGCCATTTCATAGCTGTTTCCTTTTTTTGTTTTTGTATAATAATTAACAATTGGAAGATTGCCTAACCAGATAATTTTAGCATTTGGTTGAAAGGTAGTTATTTCTTCTTTGTTTAAAATAGTTGCAATGTAATGTGGTGCAATTTTAGTTTTCGGAATTTTAAAATCAAACCAGCTTTGTAACGGCAATTCAAATCCAATTCCATGCATATAATTGAGCAACGATTTTTTTAAACCATAACTAAATAAATCGTGATTGATGCCAGTTTCATCAGAAAAGAAAATATCGTTATTGGCAAAAGTTCCGATGGTTTTGGTTTGTTTTTTCACACCAAATTTTTCCGGATGCAAACCAATTGGACTGTGTGCTGTCATGGCAAACTGATGCCAGAAACCAGATTGTAAAATTCCTAATTCAAATAATTGCCGAACCATTTCTAAAGAATCAATTGTTTCCTGAATGGTTTGCGTTGGATAACCATACATCAAATAAGAATGTACCATGATACCGGCTTCGGTAAAATTTTTGTTTACTTTTGCCACTTGTTCTACTGTTACACCTTTGTCAATCAATGCCAGTAATCTATCAGATGCAACTTCCAAACCACCCGAAACGGCAATGCATCCAGACGCTTTTAGCAACACACACAAATCTTTTGTAAATCTTTTTTCAAAGCGAATATTTGTCCACCATGATACTACTAATTTACGTTTTATAATTTCAATGGCTAATGCACGCATCAATGCCGGTGGTGCCGCTTCATCTACAAAATGAAAGCCGGATTCACCGGTTTGTGCAATGATGGTTTCCATTCTGTCGCACAATAATTTTGCAGCAACTGGTTCATACACTTTTATGTAATCTAACGAAATATCGCAGAATGTACATTTTGCCCAATAGCAACCATGCGCCATCGTTAATTTATTCCATCTGCCATCGCTCCACATTTTATGCATTGGATTGGCAATTTCTATAACGGAAATATAGTGGTCTAATAATAAACCGGTATAATCTGGTGTACCTACTTCATTTTGTTTGTAATCTATTCTTTTAGAGTTATTATTATAAACGACTTTATTGTTTTCGAACAAAAATGTTCTTTTGTATGCTGTTGGATTTGGCAATTCTAAATTGTTTATTAAAATTTCAATTGGCAGTTCACCATCATCTAAAGTAATAAAATCAATAAATTCAAAAACACGCACATCAGAAATGGAACGCAATTCTGTGTTTGGAAATCCGCCACCAAAAGCAATTTTTATGGTTGGATAATTTTTTTTAATCCATTGCGCACATCTGAATGCACTATATAAATTTCCGGGAAACGGAATGGAGATAGCAACTAATTTTGGTTGAATTAAATTTATCTTCTGTTCTAAATTTTCTATTAACAGGTTGTCAAAAAAAGTGTATTCTTTTTGCAGGTATAAATAGATTTCATCGAATGTATTCGCTGATCTTCCTAACCGTTCGGCGTATCTGCTAAATCCAAAATGTTCATCTACACATTCAATAATTAAATCGGATAAATCTTCTAAATAAAGTGTGGCTAAATGTTTTGCTTTATCCTGATTTCCCATATTGCCGAAAGCCCAGTCTAAATCATCTTTTTGTTGAAATCTGGATGCCGTTGGCAAGAAATTATCCTGACAAATTAAATTAGACAGTGTTGGATTTTTGCCTTGAAGAAATAAAATAACCGCGTCTATTGTTTGTATGTAATCTTGTTGTAATGCAATTATTCTTGTTGCATTTTCTGATTTTTGATCTTGATTTTTTTTTATTTGTTGGAATAATTTTGTCAATCCATCTTTTGAAAATACGTTTACTATTACTTCAATTCCTAAATCACATTGATACGAAGAAATATTTTTGGTGTTTAAAAATCCTTTTAAATAGGCTGTTGCCGGATACGGTGTATTCAGTTGAGTAAATGGTGGTGTTATTAAAAGGATAGTTGATTTCAATTCAAATAGCTAAAATGAAAAATACCTACAACAGGATATGTAAAAGTATAGTTTTTTAACAGATTATTCTTTTGATTAAATCAGATTTTACACTTCGATTAAAAAAACGCAAAATTTCGCCTGTATTAATTATTTTATTGTCAGATAATTTTTATCTTCACCACATGATTTATACAGTAGAAATAAACGTGATGCCGCTTAAAGAGCTTTTAGATCCACAAGGAAAAGCTGTAGAAAGCAGTTTGAATAAGTTAGGTTTTCATGCAAGCAATGTGCGCATCGGAAAACACATCACACTAAAAATCGAAGCTGAGTCTAAAGATGCTGCAACTGCACAAGTAGAAGAAGCATGTAAAAAATTATTGCACAATCCGGTGATGGAATATTACGAGTTTACCGTTTCTGAATAACTAAGTCTTCTGTGGTTTTTTCTTCGCAGCGGGGAATAAAATATTATTCAAAATCAATCTGTAGCCCGGAGAATTAGGATGTAAATTTAAATCAGTAGTCGGATCGCCAACGCGATGCTGATAATCTTCCGGATCGTGTCCGCCGTAAAAAGTCCAGGTGCCTTTTCCATACACACCATGAATGTATTTAGCTTCATTCAGTCCTTTGTTTTCACCCATAATTAATAC
>JBIKPT010000018.1:0-26092 GCA_044357355.1 Chitinophagales bacterium | reverse complement strand
CGCGCTTTGCATTTAAGTTTCCTAAGAATAATTTATCCTGCAAGCCCAGTGCAATTTTAGAAACCGCACGTGTAATTTTACGCGTTACAAACGTTTCGCCACGCAAAGGCGATTCGTGGTTAAATAAAATACCGTTGCATGCATAAATGCCATACGCTTCGCGGTAGTTTACCGTAATCCAGTAGCCGTACATTTTTGCCACAGCATAAGGTGAGCGCGGATAGAACGGTGTTTTTTCCGATTGCGGAATTTCCTGTACTTTTCCGTACAACTCAGACGTAGATGCCTGATATATTTTAGTTTTGTTTTCCAGTTTTAAGATGCGAATGGCTTCCAGTAATCGCAAAGAACCTACCGCATCCACATTCGCCGTGTATTCAGGTGTATCGAAAGACACTTTTACGTGGCTCATGGCACCTAAGTTGTAGATTTCATCCGGCTGTACCTGCTGGATAATGCGAATCAGGTTCGTGGAATCAGATAGATCGCCGAAATGCAATACAAAATTTCGGTTATCAATATGCGGATCCTGGTATAAATGGTCAATCCGGTCGGTATTGAACAGAGAAGAACGACGTTTGATGCCGTGAACTTCATAGCCTTTTTTTAGTAACAACTCCGCTAAATAAGCGCCGTCTTGTCCTGTGATACCTGTAATAAGTGCTTTTTTCATCTGATTATTTCTGTTTTTTTTACTGAGCATTCCGAATATTCGGAAGGAATTCGCAAAAGAATTGATTTATAGTTTTTGCGAAAAAATACATGCTCATTTTATGTATAAAAATTAGAGAACTGCAAAATTACGCTTTTTTTTCGTTTTTTTGAGGTTATATGAAGCAAAAATTAGCCATTTTTCTATCCGGTTCAGGCAGTAATGCCAGAAATATATGTGCATATTTTAAAAATCACGACAAAATAGAGGTAGCACTCTTGTTGAGTAATAAAGAAAACTCCGGTGCTAAAGCCATTAGTGAAGATTTTGAAATCCAATATTTTATATTCAATAAAGAGCAGTTTTATAAAACGGATGAAGTTATTCTTAAATTATCAGATTCTCAAATCTGCACACTGGTTTTAGCAGGTTTTTTATGGCTGATACCTGAAAACTTATTAGAAACATACCCGGATAATATTATCAATATTCATCCTGCGTTGCTGCCAAAATATGGCGGCAAAGGCATGCACGGCATGCATGTACATGAAGCAGTTTGGCAAAACAAGGAAACGGAAAGCGGCATCACCATTCATTTATGCAATAAAGAATACGACAAAGGTGAAGTATTGTTTCAGGCAACTGTTGGTATAAATGCAATCGATACGCCTGAAGTAATTGCAAAAAAAGTACTTCAACTGGAACACACTTTTTTTCCAAAAGTGATAGAAGAATATATGTTGAGCGGGAAAGCCTGAAACCCGGCAAAGCCGACTTGTCACTTAAAGGCTTTTTTATGAAAAGCAAATATAAACCGCAAAAAATCGAGATTTAGACGGATGATAGGACACCTGTCGCATGTGGCAATGTGCAACACAAATGTTCGTGCGCTGCATACATTTCAAATTTACGATAGAAAGATAAAAGAAGAACGAAGCACCAGCATTGATAAAACATCTTTTGCATCTGCCTGTTTAGTGTTCAATTGTTTTTTGCCCTTTTAATCAGTTTTACAAGTTCAAACCAAATTACGGATATAAAGCCAATTGAAATACATATCAGAAGCTGACGTACTTTCAATGTTTCAAAACCAAAAAATGTAGTTAAGGGATTTACATAAAGTATTATTCCAACTATTGCAATAGTGGCAAAAATGATATATAAAACCATATTGTTTTTATACTTTAAGGTTTTCAATATGGAATAATAAAAAGAGCGGTTAATTAATGTAAGAAAAATATTTGCGGTAATTAAAACGGTGAATGTCATGGTTCGTGTAAGTGCTTCATTATATCCGTTTATCACTGAATACTGGTAAATAAACAAGGTTCCTGCGCTTATGAATAAGCCTTGAATAATGCTTACAGACAGTTCTCGCCAATTAAAGAAGGTTGTTGTCAGTGGCTTGGGTTTTTGCTGCATTGTGTTGGGCTCTATGGGTTCATTTTCATAAATGATAGAGCAGGTGGGACCCATAATTAATTCTAAAAAAATAATGTGGATAGGCGAAAAAATATTCGGGTAAATCCATCCAAAAGCTAACGGAATAAATACCGTCAGGATGATGGGTATGTGAATGGATATGATGTATTGAATGGCTTTTTTAAGATTCGTGTATATTTTTCTGCCCATAGCAATCGCATCAACCATTTTAGACAAATCGTCTTCCAGTAAAATGAGTGATGCTGCTTGTTTTGCTATTTATGTTCCTTTCTTACCCATTGCAATTCCAATATGTGCCGCTTTTAATGCTGGACCATCATTTACACCATCACCTGTCATTGCCACTATCTGGTTGCCGGATTTTAACGCATTTATTATCTTCAATTTAGCCTCAGGAAACATACGGGTAAAAATGGCAGTATTCATTACACAAGCCTGCAAATCATTTTCAGATAATTCCATCAATTCATCACCTGATATTGTTTTATCATAATCCTTAAAGCCAATTTGTTTTGCTATTGAAGTGGTTGTGGCTGCATTGTCACCGGTAATAATTTTTACGGTTATCCCTGCCGTGTAAAAATTTTCCAGTACGTTTCGGATATTCTCTTTAGGCGGATCGTAAAAAGCAACTATTCCTTTAAATTCAAATGGCAAATCTTGTTGGCTGGACGGGTAAGTGGCACCCGAAAAATCAGAAACGCCAACACCTAAAACTCTGTAACCTTCGGTTGCCAGCAGCCGGACAGCCGAATTGATTTGTTGCTTTTCAATTTCCGAAAGATTTGAAACATTTATTAATGCTTCGGGTGCTCCCTTTGCGGCAATTATTTTGTTTTCATTATTATCCGAAAAAACATGTGTCATCATTGGCGGTTTGCCGCTTAATGGATATTCGTGAATGAGTTTATAATTTTTTCGTTCATCATTTTGTATTGCCTCCTTATAGGCTTGATGTAATGCCACTTCCATCGGGTCGAAAGGAACAGGCTCACATGCCCACATAGCTAATTCTATTAATTCTTTATCGGCATCCTTTAATGCATCTTCAGGATTAAGTATTTTATTATCTTTTAACACAAACAGTTTGGCTAAACTCATTTTGTTTTCTGTAATCGTTCCTGTTTTATCGGTGCATATAACGGTTGCACTGCCTAAGGTCTCCACCGTTTTAGTTTGCTTTACGACAATTCCCATCTTCATTAAACGCCAGGCACCTAATGCCATAAAAGTGGTGAAAGCCACCGGAATTTCTTCGGGTAAAATGCTCATTGCCAATGTAAGCGATTGTAATAAGCTGTTCAATATATTTTGAGTCTGCCAATAGTTAATTATCCAGACTGTTAAAAAAACAATGGCACCGGCAATAACCATCCATTTTACAAAATTTGTAATCTGTATTTCTAAAGGTGTTTTTTCTTCGCTTATACTTTCTAAACTCTTGCCGATTTTACCTAATTTGGTTTCATTGCCAATAGCGGTAATAGTGGCAATTGCCAACCCGCTGGCTACGATTGTTCCGTTATAAATAAATTTATTTTCCTGGTCTTTATCTTTAAAAACAGCGAGCGATTCGCCGGTAAGTATAGATTCGTTTACTGAAAAATCATGGGAATGCACAATACATCCGTCTGCTGTAATGGAGCAGCCTTCTTCCACCAGCAGGCTGTCTCCAACTACCAGATCTTCACTTTTTACTTCTGTAATTTTACCATTCCGAATCACTTTGCATTTTGGTTGTGAAAGCTCCTTTAGCTTTTCCAAAGCATTTTTACTTCTCGAATCCTGATATAATGAAATAGAGGCGATAATCAGGATGGCAGCCACCATAAAAATGCCATCACTCGTTTTGCCACTGATAAAATATATGGAAGCCGTTATCAGTAATAAAATTACCATTGGCTCTTTAGCTATTCGTACTATTGTCTCTATAAAACTATTTTCTTTTTTGAAGGTCAGATTATTTTGCCCAAATTTTTCTCTGGCAAGAATAACTTGTTCGCTGTTTAAACCTTGTATGTTGAATTGATTTACGGACATTGTTACATTTGGTCTCTTGGCCTTTTGTTTTTGTTTGGGTTGAAGCTAACGTTTCCGTCTTTGCGTTCGGGCGGGTTTCGGAGCACAAAGCTTCAATTTATTACTAAGGTTCATTAGAAGTACAAAGCTGCAATTTTGCACGTCACCCCGCCTGACGCAAAACTCGTGTTACCACAAGTACTTTACAATTTCCCTGTCAAACAAGCTTCATAAACTTTCATTATTCTTTTCCCAATTTCTTCTTTGTCTGCATAAAAGGAAATTGTCGACTTAATCTTTAACTCACTGTCCTTGTATGGAAACCCTTCAATGTCAATTATTAAATTGTATACGTTACAACTGTTCACTGAAATATTTATATATTCCTGTTCAAATGCTCTAACTGACTTTGATTTGCTATGCTTAAAAGATGGCCAGTCGTTTAATTTAGTTTCTCTCAAATTGATGTCCTTCAGCGAAAACAGATTCATGCTATCAATTATCTCTGTCCCTAATTCGGTAAAACTCGTTGATTTAGGCATTGACCTACAATTCTCCTGCTCGTATATTATACCTGCTTTATTTACGTGTCTTGGTGCAATGATTATTTGTTCGCGCTTATCTGAAATGTAAACCGAGCAATGTTTAGCTAATTTCTTTTTCTTGAAGAACATTTATCTTCTTAGTATTGGTGGTAACTTGTTTAGAGGTCTTATAATTATCATTCTTTATTCGAATATACTTTTTTATTTATAATTACCAAAATTCCCTCATAACAATAACCACTTTCGCCAATGATTTGCAGCTTTCCGCTCTATGTATGGTTCTTTCCGCTATATAGCCAAGCCATTCCTTTGTTTAGTTAATTCTTTCCGCAGGTTAGTTAATGTTTTCCGTCGTATAGCTAACATTTTCCGCTGTATAGTTACTGCCTTCCGCAGGTTGGTTGATGCCTTCCGTCGATTGTCTGAGGCTTTCCGCCAGCGGAAAGCAGTAAAGAAGTGACGGAAGGCCTCAACTATGCAACGACAAGGGTTACATATATAAAAAGCTCCCGTTTCGGGGAGTTCCAGTATTTTCTGCTTGTTGTTCCTTCCGCCGGTATTACCCGGTTTAAGTGATAAGGGTTTACTTCTCAGATTTCTCTTTTGGAATCTCCCCATAACAAGTTTCTTTACTTGATGTATATGTAGGTCTTAATGCCAACACCTTATTTACATCATTCTCATTTTATCTTACATGATTTAAGAATAAACCTTAACATATCATTTATCTGCTTACTAATTACTAATCAGCAATAACTGTGTATTTTTGCGCCATTATTTCTTCATTGTATAAGGAGCATTTGGTTGCTTAACTAAAAAGATAAAAAATCTCACATGAAAAAAATTAAATCTGCCCTAATTTCCGTTTACTATAAAGATGGCTTAGATGTCTTAATTAATACCCTGGCAAAGCAACAAGTAACGTTCTATTCTACCGGAGGAACGCAAGCATTTATTGAAGGTTTGGGTTATAAAGTGATACCTGTGGAAGAACTTACATCGTATCCAAGCATCTTAGGTGGTCGTGTGAAAACCCTGCATCCAAAAGTGTTTGGCGGCATTCTGGCACGCAGAGAAAATGCCGACGACTTAGTTCAATTAAAACAATACGAAATTCCGGAGCTGGATTTAGTTGTAGTGGATTTATATCCTTTTGAAGAAACTGTAAAAAATCATACTTCTTTATTTGAAGGAGAACTGACCTCAGAAATCATCGAAAAGATTGACATTGGCGGCATATCATTGATACGTGCAGCAGCTAAAAATTTCAGCGATACGACGATAGTTTCGCAAAAATCTCAATACAAAGAACTGGCTGATTTTTTAGAAGAAAACAACGGACAAACTTCTTTAGCGTTTCGTCAAAACTATGCAAAGCAAGCTTTTGCAGTTAGCTCGCACTATGATACGCTGATTCACCGTTATTTTTCTTCACAAAACCCATACGAAACATTTAAGGAAAGTTACCTGCAAGGTGAGGTATTGCGCTACGGAGAAAATCCGCACCAAAAAGGCTTCTTTTATGGTGATATTAACGAAGTGTTTGACATCCTGAACGGCAAGCAATTGTCTTACAATAACCTGGTAGATATTGATGCGGCGGTGCATCTGATAGCAGAATTTAAAGACACCACTTTTGCCGTGCTGAAACATACCAATGCCTGCGGTGTGGCAAACAAACCCACCGTGGTGGAAGCCTGGAAAGCAGCACTGGCGGCAGATCTGGTGTCGGCGTTTGGCGGTGTACTTATTACAAATGCCACGATTGACGCAGCAACAGCTACAGAAATCGATAAATTGTTTTTTGAAGTATTGATTGCACCGGCTTTCGATGCGGAAGCTTTGCAAATACTGATGAAAAAGAAAAACAGAATCTTGCTGAAACAGAAGTTATTTGACTTTCCGGCAAAACAATTCAAATCCCTGCTGAATGGCGTGATTGCACAGGATTTTGATAAAAAGATTGAAACCAAAGAAGAGCTGAAAACAGTGACTAAACTCGCACCGACGGATGCACAGGTGCGGGATTTGTTATTTGCCAACAAACTGGCGAAACATTTAAAATCGAATACCATTGTGTTAGCTAAAGACCAGCAATTGCTGGCGATGGGCTGCGGACAAACCTCGCGTGTGGATGCGCTGCAACAGGCAATAAACAAAGCAAAAGAATTTGGTTTTGATTTACAGGGTTGCGTGATGGCAAGTGATGCATTCTTTCCGTTTCCGGATTGTGTGGAAATAGCAGATAATGCTGGTGTTTCTGCGGTCATTCATCCGGGCGGCAGCATCAAAGATCAGGATTCCATCGACTATTGTGATGCACACAATATGGCCATGGTATTGACCGGAATCAGACATTTTAAACACTAATCGAATATTAGTGAGTGAATTGTCAATTCATAATAAAAATTAAATTTTCATTTCCCGATTATAATCTCGTTTATAAATCTTACTTTTGTTACTTATTAAACACACAAGCTTAAGCGTAGAAAAATGGGATTATTTAGCTTCCTGAACAAAGAAATAGCGATTGACCTTGGAACGGCCAATACGTTGATTATATACAAAGACCAGGTAGTAGTGGACGAGCCGTCAATAGTAGCGATTGACAAAAAAACAAATCAGGTAATTGCGGTAGGAAAGAAGGCGATGCTGATGCATGAGAAAACACATGCCAATATCGAAACCATCCGTCCGTTGAGAGATGGTGTAATTGCCGACTTTACAGCAGCAGAAGCCATGATACGTGGGTTTATCTCCATGATTACGGAAGGAAACCGCTGGTTTCGTCCGTCGTTGACGATGGTTATCTGTATTCCATCAGGTATTACAGAGGTGGAGAAAAGAGCGGTAATAGAAAGTGCTGAACACGCCAATGCCCGCGAACGATATTTAATTCACGAACCCATGGCAGGTGCTTTGGGTATTGGCCTGGATGTGGAATTGCCGGAAGGAAACATGATTATCGATATAGGTGGCGGTACCACAGATGTTGCGGTAATCGCCTTGTCCGGTATTGTTACCGACCAGTCTATCCGTGTGGCAGGAGATGATTTTACAATGGATATCGTGGAATATGTAAAACGCCAGCACAATATTTTAATTGGCGAACGTACGGCAGAGCAGGTGAAAATCCATGTGGGTTCTGCGTTGCAGGATCTGGAAAATCCGCCGGAAGATTTTGCGGTACACGGACGGGATTTATTAACCGGTATTCCAAAACAAGTAACAGTAGCCTACAGCGAAATTGCAGGCTGTCTAGATAAATCAATTTCTAAGATTGAAGAGGCCATCATGAAGGCACTGGAATCAACACCGCCGGAATTAGCTTCCGATATCTACCGTAAGGGTATTTACCTGACTGGTGGCGGTGCGTTACTGCGCGGGTTGGATAAGCGAATAGCCATGAAAACAAAATTGCCGGTGAAGGTGGCAGATGACCCTTTGCGTGCAGTGGTGCGCGGAACCGGAATTGCTCTGAAAAACAGACACCGTTACACTTTCCTGATGAGTTAAAATAATGCGCAGCATATATTACTTATTTACTCGTTTTTATGTACTCATAATATTTGTGCTGTTGGAAGTATTTGCGCTTACATTTGTTTACAAATCTCATAAATACCAGGAAGTACGTTTCCTGAATACTTCAGGCGCTTTTACCGGAACCGTTTTAGATTACGTGAACGAAGTGAATACATTCATCCATTTAGGCACTAACAACAAAATTTTAATGGAAGAAAATACGCGGCTTAAAAAATTGGTGGCTTATCAGAATGTATATCAGGTTGATTCTACTCTTCCTGAAAATTCCGGCACCTATCACTTTGATTATATACCTGCTAAAATTGTCAATAATACCATAAATAAAAGCATCAATTACATAACGATTAATAAAGGCAGAATAGATGGTGTTCAAAAAGGACTGGGCGTTATCAGCAGTAACGGTGTGGTGGGAATTGTCACCAATGTTTCTGAAAACTTCTCTTTAATTATGTCAGTGGTGAGTGTGAAATCATTAATTGGCGTTCGACATAAAAAAACAAACGCCTTAGGCAATCTGAGATGGAACGGAGAAGATCCATACACACTGCAGATAGATGGTTTCAGCAAAACATTGCCGATTAAAAAGAATGATACGATACTAACAGCGGGTTTTTCATCCATCTTTCCGCCGGAAATTGTGGTGGCTGTGGTGAAGCAACTGGAACCGGATGAGAGTACCAGCTTTTATAACATGTATGTGCGTCTGACCAACAATATAAATACATTGAGTTATGTGTACGTGGTAAAAAATGAAAAGAAAAAAGAACTGGATTCTTTGCAAATACAAATGATCAATGAATAGTAAATTCATCATAACAAACAGTATCCGTTTTGTATTGCTCATTGCATTACAAATATTGTTGTTAAATGAATTACCACTGGGAAGGGTATATGTAATGATTTATCCGTTAACCATTCTGCTGTTGCCTGTTTTTACGCCAAGATTAGTAGTGTTGCTCTTAGCTTTTTTTACCGGTTTAATTATTGATATCTTCAGCAATGGCGGTGGTTTGCACACAGCAACTTTAACGGCCATAGGCTTTTCCAGAAGCTATATGCTGGATACCTTTCAGCCACGCTCCGGATGGGATAAACTGGATGTTCCGAATATTTCGCAGCAAGGCGTAACCTGGTTTTTTTATTATTCTTTAATCATGTTTACCATCCATCATTTTCTTTATTTTTTTCTGGAAGTATTCTCGTTTGCTAACTTTTTCTCTACTATATTTAAAACATTCTTAAGTTTATTCGGCTCTCTGCTGATAGTTTGGACAATCAGCTTGTTTTTTATGAGAAATACCAGAGAATAACAGATAAAAGATGCGGCGTGGTAATGAAAGCGGAATTTTGGAGAAAGCAATTTTTATTGCTGCGGTTATTCTTATTGTCAAACTATTTTTCTTACAGGTTTTAACACCGGGTTATAAATTAAAAGCCCATGATAATGTAGTAAAAAAAGTAACTATTTATCCGTCACGCGGTCTCGTTATCGACCGCAAAGGAAAAGTAATGGTGTATAATGATGCGGTATATGACATCTTGGTACAATGGAATATCACTAAAAATTTAGATACGCTCAGGTTGTGCGAATTATTGAACACAGATGTAGCGTTTGTGCGAAAAAAATTGGATGAAATAAAACGGACTACACCCAATAAACCTACACCATTTATTAAGCTTTTAGATCCGCAAACATTTGCCCGGCTTCAGGAACATTTATTTGAGTTTCCTTCATTTTCTTTTCAAACAAGAACTGTCAGAAGGTATCCATTTCACGGAGGTGCTTCCGTACTGGGTTATTTAAGTGAGGTAACAGAAAACAATATTGAACAATCGTCCGGTTATTATGAATTAGGCGATTATATGGGAACCACGGGATTAGAGCAATTTTACGATAGTTTATTGCGTGGCGAAAAAGGATATAATTTTCAGGTGGTTGATGTAAAGAACACTTACAAGGGGAAATACAAAGACGGGAAAGATGATAAGACTCCGGTTGCCGGCTGGGATATGGTGTCCGGTTTAGACGCTGAATTACAAGCTTTCGGAGAAAAATTGATGCAGGGAAAAGTAGGCGGCATCGTTGCCATAGAACCTTCAACCGGTGAAATTCTGGCTTATGTCAGCAGTCCCGGTTATGACCCAAACTTATTGACAGGTCGTTATCGCAGGCATAATTTCAATATTTTATTCAAAGATTATTATAAGCCGTTGTTGAACCGACCTATTCAGGCCATGTATCCACCGGGTTCTACCTTTAAAGCAACAGCGGCATTAGTGATGCTGCAACAACATACTCATGATGAAAAATGGGCATGGTTTTGTCCGGGTGGATATCGCGTGGGAAGCCATGTGGTAAAATGCCACGGCTCACACGGAATTCCGGATGTTCAAACCGCATTGCAGTATTCGTGTAATTCCTATTTTTGCAAAATTTACAACGATTTTATCATGGATTCGACATTTGCATCACCGGCAATCGGATATCAGAAGTGGTGGGATATGACCAGTCAGTTTGGGTATGGTAAAAAATTAGGAATAGATCTGAAAGGTGAGAAAAAAGGAAATCTTCCTTCCGTAAAATATTATAACAAAATATTTGGTGAAGGCAAATGGCGAGCCGCTACCGTAATATCCAATTCTATCGGGCAAGGTGAAGTGCTGGCAACACCTTTACAACTTGCAAACGCCATGGCCATTATAGCCAATAGAGGATATTATATTACACCAAAAATTTGCCGTTATTTTGTAAAAGATAAAAAATACAGGGTTTCAAAAAAACAAAAATTTATTACAAATGTAGATACCGTTTATTACAGATATGTAGCGGAAGGTCTGGAAAAAGTGGTGGAAGCAGGTACCGCCAGAGGTGCAAAAATCCCAGATATCTCTTTCTGCGGGAAAACAGGAACGGCACAGAATCCGCACGGAAAGGATCACTCTATCTTTTCAGGCTTTGCCCCAAAAGATAATCCGAAAATTGCCATTGCCGTGTTTGTCGAAAACGCCGGATTTGGGGCCACGTACGCAGCACCAATTGCATCTTTAATGGTCGAAAAATACCTGAACGATACCATAGCTAAAAAAAGAATACCATTGCAGGAAAGAATGTTTAAGGCTAAATTGATTAAAGACATGGAAGTGGGTATCCCTAAAACTCCGGAACAGCTGAAACAGGATTCACTGGCAAAAGTAAAAGCTAAAAATGACCGCATAAAATTTGTAGAGGATTCTTTAAAAACGGCTAAACAAAAAAGTAAAGACCAAAAAGAGAAAGCGAAACAGGATTCATCAGCCATAAACAGAAAAGAAGAGGAGATTTTTCAGGAATGATAGCGCAAAATAAACGAGCATATGATCCGATAGACAGCGCCGTACTGTATTGTTATTTATTTCTGGTAATACTGGGAGTGCTTTCCATATTTGCAACGGAGTATAACGGTGCAGTCACTTCATCATTTTTGAATTTTAAACACAGTTATGTAAAGCAGGCAACTTTTGCCATTGTTGCAGGCTTGATGTTTTTTGTCATACTGGGTTTTGACAGAAGAATCTTGCAACTGATATCCTATCCAATGTATGGTATCATAATTTTATTACTGGCTTCTGTTTTATTTATCGGTGAGAAAACCAAAGGTGACCAGAACTGGATTAATCTCGGATTTTTCAAACTGCAGCCCACTGAGTTTGCAAAATTTGCCACTGCAATGGCATTGGCTAAATATTTTGATACACCCAATATGCGTTTTGTAACGCGAAAAGAACATTTAACCGCTTATGCAATTATAGGGTTGCCGCTTTTATTCGTTGCCGCTCAGGGTGATGCGGGTTCGTGCCTGGTATTTGCTGCATTTATATTTGTATTAAACAGAGAAGGCCTGTCAGATCTGTTTATTTATCTGGGACTGTACATGATACTTGTTTCTGTTTTGTCGCTTATGATTAATCAGTACATTATAATTGGAATTTCAATAGCATTGTTTTGTGTGCTGATATACTGGAACTGGCTGAATAAGCAGTTTGTAAAAATTCTTACCGTGCTGATGATTGGTACAAGTTTATATACTTATTCAGTAAGTTATATTTTTAATAACGTACTGGAAAAACATCAGCGCGACAGAATCAATGTGATACTTGGAAAAGAACTTACGAAAGAAGCTAAACGCGGTGTGGCTTATAATTTAAATCAGTCGAAAATTGCTATCGGTTCAGGTGGAATTATAGGCAAAGGATATTTACAGGGAACGCAGACCAGATACAATTATGTGCCGGAAACCAGTACTGACTTCATATTCTCAGCCATTGGTGAGGAATGGGGTTTTCTGGGTTCACTGGTTTTAATTGCAGTGTATGTCATTATGTTATTGCGCTTATTACTGCTGGCAGAAAGGCAGCGGAGTCCGTATGGCAGGGTTTATATTTATTCAGTGGTAGCCATCATTTTTACGCATGTTGTCATTAATATAGGTATGACAATCGGCTTATTGCCGGTTATTGGCATACCATTGCCTTTTCTCAGTTACGGAGGTTCTTCATTATTGTCCTTCACTTTTATGATTGCAACAGCCTTAAAGCTGGATAGCGAACGCAGAATGACACTCAGATAAAAGATTTATGTTTTAAGTGTATTTATTAGTGCGTCATCCTGATTTATGCAGAAGTGTAACATTTGTAACGGACATCTGACCAAATCAAGTGTAAATTTGTTTAGTAAAGTGAAAGCTAAAAGCAGCAATTTGCAAATAATGCAACTTTCAAGTTTAGTTTTAGTGTTTCATGGACAAATTTTAACCTAACGATAGTAATTATGACAAGTACATTCATTTATAATCTTACCAATAACTGGAACTTAATTCGTCTGATTAGATTGGCATTAAGCATAATTATAATTGTGCAGGCAGTGCAACTTAAAGATATGTTATTTGGTGTGTTCGGCATCTTCTTTCTTTATCAGGCGTTAACCAATACAGGATGTTGTGGTATCGGTGGTTGTGCCCCAGCCAGTTCGCAGAAAGTAAATAAGCAATCAGAAGAAATTGAATTCACCGAAGTAAAAAATCAATAAGATGGAAACAGCTAATAAAACAAAATCATTTCATGAATACATTAATGAAGATAAACCTATTTTGGTAGACTTCTATGCCGATTGGTGCGGACCTTGCAAAGTGGTGCATCCGATTCTGGATGAACTGAAAGTGAAATTGAAAGACCAGGTGGTAATTCTTAAAATAAATGTAGATAAAAATGCTAAAGTAGCTGCCAAATATCAGATACAAAGTATTCCAACATTGATTCTGTTCAGAAACGGAAAAATTAAATGGAGACAATCCGGCGTCGTGCCATTAAAACAACTGGAACAAATAATTTTACAACACAATAATTAAATCAGTATGTCAGAACCACATTTTTACGAAGTAGCCGTACAATGGAAAGCCGATAGAAAAGGAATCATGAGCTCTCCTGTTTTAACCGATAAGATTGAAGTTGCCACACCACCTGAATTTGCAAAAGGTATGGAAAACATCTGGTCACCTGAACATTTACTGGTGGCTGCCGTTAACAGTTGTCTGATGACAACTTTTTTAGCCATTGCAGAAAATTCCAGACTGGAATTTGTTACATTTGATTCTAATGCTATCGGCAAATTAGAAATGGTAGATGGTAAATATATGATTAGTGAAGTGGAATTAATGCCGGTTTTAGTGATCTCTAATGAATCAGATAAAGAAAAAGCGGAACGTGTCCTGGTAAAATCTGAAAAAGCATGTCTGATTTCAAACTCTGTAAAATCAACTATAATATTTAAACCAGTAATAAATATCGCATGAACATAAAATTTATTTCTTTCCTGTTTGCCATTTTAATACTTACTATTTCCTGTAATTCACAAAATGCAGCGCAGGCATTAAATCCTGTAGCATTCAGCGAGAAGATGAAAGCATCACCGGAAGCGGTTGTATTGGACGTTCGCACACCGGGCGAATTTTCCGGTGGATTTATTGCAAAGGCAACCAATATAAATTTCAGTGACGCTGATTTTAAAAGTGAAATTTTTAAACTCGACAAAAATAAAACGTATCTGGTGTATTGTTTATCCGGAAAGAGAAGCGGAGCCGCTGCCGGCTATATGCGAAGTGTCGGATTCAAAGATGTCATCAATCTGGAAGGTGGGATTTTAGCATGGCAAAATAATAATTTAACATTGACAACGGAAGTTGCTTCAGCAACAGATAAAATTTCATTTGAAGCATATACACAAATGATAACTTCAGATACTGCGGTTTTAGTAGATTATTTTGCGCCATGGTGTGCGCCATGTATTAAAATGAAACCGATGCTGGAAGAAATAGACAAAGAATATGCAGGTAAAATAAAAGTTATTCGTTTAGATATTAACGAAAATAAAGAATTAGCAAAAAAATTAAAGATTGTGGAAATTCCGGTACTAAAGATCTTCATCAAAGGAAAAGAAACCTGGACGCATCAGGGATATATAGAAAAAGCAGACTTGATTAAACAGTTTTAAGTATAGTTTTATGGTTGTTCAGAGCGTGTTATCTATGGTAGCACGCTCTTTTTTAGTTTAATAGTTGACAATTCAAATAATAAGGTTTATATTTGACGTATGTTTACGACATACGGAATTTATAAACTTTAAATAATGTACGCTAAAGTAGAAAACTTCACCACCGAACATCAGGAAATGGCAAGATTTGCCAAGCTGTTTGCGCATCCTGCTAGGGTAGCCATCATAGAATATCTTGCAAGAGAAAATAAATGTATTTCAGGTGATATATCTAATGAACTTCCACTCAGCAGAACAACGGTGTCTCAGCATTTGCAAGAGCTTAAAAATAATGAACTGATTACCGGTGAAATTGAAGGACAAACGGTTTGTTATTGCATCAACTGGAAAACATACAACAAAGTACAGAAGATGTTTACAAAGTTCTTTGATAAAGTTGTTCAGCATAAAAATAATTGTTGTTAATCATTAAATATATAGACATGAAAATATCAGTATTAAAAAAACACCTTGAAAGCCTGACGGCATTAAATTTTAAATTACCTGACGGAACTTTTGTGCCGGCACATTTTCATTTAACTGAAATTGGGTTGATGACGAAACATTTTGTTGACTGTGGTATTTCCATTCATCATGACAAATGGGCTACACTGCAATTATGGGTGGCCAATGAAACCGATCACCGATTGCAACCCGCAAATTTTCTGAAAATTATTAATAACGCAGAAAAGATAATTGGCACGGAAGATTTAGCCGTGGAAGTAGAATATCAGTCAGACACTATTGGCAGATACGGCCTGGAATTTGACGGCAACAATTTTGTACTTACGGTAAAACAAACAGATTGCCTTGCACAGGATAAATGTGGAATTCCGCAGGAAAAACCTAAAGTGCTAATGGCAGAATTGTCGAATACGAATCAGAGTTGCTGCACACCTGGTGGAGGCTGTTGTTAACCACTAAAATTATAGTAGTATGCAAAATGTACAAATTAATACAGTGAAGAAACTTTCTTTTCTCGATAAATATCTAACCGGCTGGATTTTTCTGGCAATGATTGCAGGTGTCAGTCTCGGTTATTTTTTTCCATCCATTCCAACCCGTGTGTATTCAATGACTTCCGGAACCACGAATATTCCACTGGCAATCGGACTAATATTGATGATGTTTCCGCCACTGGCAAAAGTTAAGTATGAAGAAATCGGAAAAATATTCAAACATCCAAAGTTATTGCTCATTGGCATATTTCAAAGCTGGATAGTCGGACCTTTTCTTATGTTTATCCTGGCGACGGTGTTTTTACATAATTATCCGGAATACATGACAGGATTAATTTTAATTGCCTTAGCACCTTGTATTGCTATGGTTTTAGTGTGGAATGATTTGGCAAAAGGTGATAATGAACTGGCTGCCGGTTTAGTGGCATTTAACAGTATTATGCAGATTCTATTTTACAGTACGTATGCATGGTTTTTTATTACCGTATTGCCGCCGGTATTTGGTATCAAAGGGTATCAGGTAAATATAGAAATCTGGCAGATTACAAAAAGTGTACTGGTTTATTTAGGAATTCCGTTTTTTTCAGGAATGTTAACAAGATTTGTACTCATAAAGCTCAAAGGGGAAGAGTGGTATACCACTAAATTTATTCCAAGAATAAGCCCGGTCACATTAATAGCATTATTGGCCACCATAATTTTAATGTTTAGTTTAAAAGGCAAACTGATAGTGCAAATACCAATGGATGTACTTTTAATTTCATTACCATTAACTATCTTTTTTGTACTGATGTTTTTTTCCACTTTTATATTGGTGAAAATTTTCGGTGGAAATTATAAAGAAACCACCACCCTTGCTTTTACGGCAGGCAGCAATAATTTTGAACTGGGAATCGCAGTTGCCATTGCTGTCTTTGGTATTCATTCCGGTGCCGCTTTTGCCGCTGTAATCGGACCGCTGATTGAAGTGCCGGTTTTGATTTTATTAGTAAATGTAGCACTCAAACAAATGCATAAATTCAAATGAAATGAGCATGATGGAATTTGTACACCAAACGAAATGTTTAAGATGCGAAACAAAGTTCTGTAACAGAAATAAAAAAATAAGCAGATGTTATAAATTCCATCTGCACAAGTAAAAATAAGTTTAAACAGATGAAAAATATACTCGTCTTATGTACAGGCAATAGCTGCCGCAGCCAGATGGCACATGGTTATCTCGAGTTTTTTGCAAGAGGAAGAGCAAATATTTATAGTGCCGGTGTAGAAACACACGGCATAAATACTAAAGCCATCTATTTTATGCAGGAAGATGGAATTGATATTTCCGGTCATACATCAAACAATATACTGGAATACAAGGACGTTAAATTTGATTTTGTAATTACGGTCTGTGACCATGCAAAAGAAGTATGTCCGTATTTTCCGACTAATGCAATAATGCTGCATCATAATTTTGAAGATCCGTCTAAAGTGAAAGGAACAGAAGAAGCAATCGCTTCACCCTTTCGAAAAGTAAGAAATGAAATTAAAGAGTATTGCAGAAAATTTGTCGAAGATAACATTCATTAAATAAATTTTCCCTTTTGGTCTTCCGCAGCATCTGCAGAAAGACGCTGACGGAAAATATCTGTTATGATTTTTATGACCACAAACAAACTTACAGTGGCAATCATAGCATTTTTATGATTCCAGTTCAGGTTTTCTGTCGCACCCTGATATAAAAATGTACCTAAGACAACTATAAGATGTACTACAAGTATGTGAGGTTCCAATATGATAAAATTATCTTCGGGTTTTGCATTTTTATAAGCTCCGTTTAACAGGAATAAAACGATAAACTCAACTATGTTGTATACCAGAAAACTGAGTAAGGTTATTCTGTAAAAATTGCCTTTCAGGAAGATAACGTCAAATAGTTGAATTCCTGAGCCATCACTATTGTTTTTAGCACTGATTAAAAAACCAAGAAACACGACAATAAATAAAAGATAGAAGAAAAAAATGCCGGTTCTAAAGGCAAAAAAACGCAATGCCATACTCGATTTGCTAAAGAAGGTAGCTTGTTTGTCGCCTTCGGCAACCATGATTTTCAATAACTGGAAAGTACTGATGATTAATAATTCTATCCAGTAAATGTAAACTACAGAAAAGATAGTCCAGTTGTAATGAATGACTCCGTATAGCGGAAAAAGATTAGAGAAAATAATCAGCGGCAACATCACGTTTTTATTTGCCGTTTGCACGTTGATATTATTGTTATATTTCATCGCCTGGTTTTTGTCTTTCAAATTTAATTGCTAAATTTCAGTTATGCCAAACAGAGATGTACACAATATGAGAGAAAGTTACGAGTCTTCTTTTTTACTGGAAGAGGATTGTGACGCGAATCCGTTTCATCAATTTGATAAATGGTTTCACCATGCCATCGATATAAAATTACCGGAACCCAATGCCATGACACTGGCAACGGTTGGTAAAGATGGTCAGCCTTCTGCAAGAATTGTACTTTTAAAAAGTTTCAGTAGGCACGGATTTATCTTTTATACCAACTACGAAAGTCGCAAAGGTAAGCAGATGCAGGAAAACGATAAAGTATCCTTGTTGTTTTGGTGGCAGGAACGACAAGTCAGGATTGAAGGTGTTGTTAACAAAGTAGACAGAGCAGCAGCAGAAACATATTTTCATTCTCGTCCAAAAGGAAGCCAGATTGGAGCATTGGTTTCGCCACAAAGTCAGGTGTTGGAAAACAGAAATATACTGGAGGAGCGATTCAAAGAATTAGAACATGAATACAGAGGCAAAGAAGTTCCGTTGCCGGAAAATTGGGGCGGCTATATTGTAACACCGAATTTAATAGAATTCTGGCAAGGCAGATTGAGTCGCTTACACGACAGAATACAATATGCCAGAATAGCAGAAGATAGCTGGAAGATAGAACGGTTGGCTCCTTAGTTTACGCAATTAAGTTTTGTTGGATTTGATGATTATGAAATGAAATTCAATAAGTAAATCCAAATTCAGACAGCCAAAAAATAAGAAAGCCTCAACACTGTTGAGGCTTATCTTTTCTAAGTAATAAGTAATCTTATTTGCTTTTGTTTACAGCGTCACCCAACTCTTTACCAGCTTTGAATTTCACTAATGTTTTAGCAGGAATTTTGATTTTAGCACCTGTTGATGGATTTCTTCCGTCTCTCTTAGCTCTTTTTGCAGTGCTGAAAGTACCGAAGCCAATCAAGGTTACTTTATCACCTTTTTTTAAAGCTTTACGAATGCTGTCTAATACTGCATTCAACGTTTCGTTTGCTGATGCATTTGTTACGCCTGCTGCGTCAGCGATTACTTTTACTAAATCTCCTTTGTTCATTATTGTCTTATTTAAAAGTTAAAAAAACATTATGTCACAAAGTTAAATCCTTTATTCAATTATCCAAATAATAAGTAAAAAATGTTAGTAAAAACGGGTGTCTGTGTAAAATTATCGGCCGGAAGGCTTGTTTTTGTTGAGTTTTATGCAGAAAATGACGTGCCGCATCCGCAAGTACTGGTCGCATTTGGATTCATAAAAATGAAACCTCTGTTATCTAATCCGCTTTTGAAATCAATTTCGCAATCATACAGATAAATCTCCTGAGATTTATCTATAAAAATACGAATATCTTCTGTTTCAAAAACATGGTCATTTTCTTTTTGTGTATCGAAATCTAAAATATAGCTGAATCCGGCACAACCGCCACCTTTTACACCCAGCCTCAAACCAAAACCTTCACCATGGTTTCCCTTAGATAATAAGTTCTTAACCTCGCGGATGGCATTTGGTGTAAGAACAACCGGTATTTTATTTTCTGTAAGTGTACTCATGTTATGGTTAACAACAATAAAACAAAGTTAGTTCAAAATTTGTACTTCTCCATATAAAATATGAATTAAATGATGAACGTTTAAGTGGTAAGAATTACCAAAAAATAGCCTAATTTTAGGGTTTCATAGAATTTATAAAATAAATAATTAAAAAAAGAACAGATGGATTTGTTGGATATTTTGGAATTACTTAAATACGTAGTGCCGTCATTGGTCATGTTGGGTGGTGTGTATATGGTTATTCGGACGTTTGTAGATGATGAAAACAGACGAAGAAATCAGGAAATTAATAAAGCCTTGTTGTTTGAACAACGTAAGGTTTCTTTGCCATTGCGTTTACAGGCTTATGAACGCATCATAGTTTTTCTGGAAAGAATACATCCGTTTAGTTTAGTGCACAGAGTATATCAGCCTAATATGCTGGTAGCGGAATTGCAACTGGAAATGGTGAAAACTATTCGTCTGGAATATGAATATAATTTATCACAACAAATGTATATTAATGATGATGCCTGGCAAATGGTAGCTACCGCAAAAGAAGAGACCATTAAAATAATCAACATGTTTGCCTCTCAGATGCCGGATGAGACAGATGGCATAGAATTAAGCAAAGCAATATTTAATTACTATATGCAAACGAATAAAGAAGTACCGGTGCAAATCGCCATAAATTTTGTAAAAAGTGATGTCAAGACTTTATTCTAAAACAGTCATTTTTAGTTTAGCAGTTGTTTTATCCACGGCTTGTAAAGTTTATTTTCCCGCTCAGGAAACGTCAGCACTTATTAAGGTTGATAATACACAGCAGGCAGATACGTTAATTATAAAATATTATAAACCTTATAAAGATTCTTTAGATAAGATAATGAAAATTCAGTTGGCAGAACTGGAAACGGATCTAACCAAAAAATTACCTGAAAGCACATTGGGAAATCTGATGGCAGATATGCTGAAGGTGAAAACCGAAGAATATTCAGGAGATAAAATTGATGTTGCCATTTTAAACTATGGCGGAATTCGCGTGCCGTCTCTTACCAAAGGATTCCTGAATGTCGAACATGCTTACCTGTTGATGCCATTTGATAATTATATGGTAGAACAAACTTTAACAGGTCAACAGCTCAGCGATTTTTGTGATTCCATGGCAATGAAAAAAGGCTGGCCGGTTTCCGGATTATCTTTCCAGATAAAAGAGAATAAAGCGGTAAATATTTTGGTAAACAATGAACCTGTTCAGCGCACTAAAAATTACACGCTGGCAACAAATGATTATCTGGCAAATGGCGGAGATGGAATGACCTTCCTCAAATCGATTCCGCAAAAACAAACCGGTAAATTATTCAGAGATGCCATCATGGAATACTGGTCGGCACAAACAAAAGCAGGAAATAAAATCTCAGCCAACATAGAAAACAGAATCGGTTATGCAGAATAGAAGAGAGTTTCTGAAAACAAGTTTGGCAGGCGCTGTTTTAAGTGCTGTTGCTTCACCTTTGTCGTTGCAGGCTGCTGAAGTGAAAACACCACTAACAATTTTACACACCAATGATGTACACAGCCATATAGAACCATTTGCCGATGATGATAAAAAATATCCGGGTTTAGGCGGTGCTGCACATCGCGCAACCATTATAGAAAATATCCGCAAAAAAACAGCACATACTTTAGTTCTTGATGCAGGCGATATTTTCCAGGGAACTCCTTATTTTAATTTCTTCCAAGGCGATTTGGAAATTGATTTGATGAACAAAATGCGATACGATGCAGCAACCATCGGAAATCACGATTTTGATGGTGGTATAGACACACTGGCTAAACAAATAACGCGCTCCAATTTCCCGTTTGTAAATTGTAACTATGATTTTACCAATACACCGGTTGCAGGAAAAGTACATAAGCACGTTGTCCTGAAAAAAGGAAAATTAAAAATCGGAATAACAGGCTGCGGTGTTGAATTAAACGGATTGGTGCCGGATAAATTGTATGTAAATACTAAATATCTGGATCCGATAAAATGCGTTCAGGAACAAGTTGATATTTTGAAATACGAAAAAAAATGTCATTTAATTATTTGTTTGTCACATTTAGGATACAAATACGATACTGCAAAAGTATCAGATATGGTGTTGGCAAAACAAACTACCAACATAGATTTGATTATTGGAGGTCACACACATACCTTTCTGGAAAAGCCGGACGTGCAGAAAAATAAAGACGGAAAAGACGTGTTAATCAACCAAGTTGGATGGGCTGGCGTTCAAATCGGTCAACTCGAATATTTTTTTGAAAAAAGTTTCCGGAAAAAGTTATCAAACTCTCAAACTGTAATTGTTGATAAAAAGTCAATAGAAAAATAATTTTTTTATTAAAGAAATTTTCCTCAACTTAGATTCGTCGATAGTAGTCAATTTAAAATTTCTAAAAAACCGAATAGAGCGTATGAAAAACAAGCATGAACTTGTGTGGGAAAATTGTCTCAAAATTATCAAAGATAACATCAATGTACAAAGCTATAAAACATGGTTCGAACCGATTAAACCCGTTAAACTTGACGGCAGAAGTCTGACCATTCAGGTGCCAAGCCAGTTCTTTTATGAGTGGCTGGAAGAACATTATGTTACATTACTTCGTAAAACAATCAAACGAGAATTAGGGGATGATGCTAAACTGGAATACAGAATTCTGGTTGATTCTTCTAACGGTACTAAATCCGAACCCAAAACAATCGACGTTCCTAATTACAGAGAAGGTGTGTACGGCACTAACGAAGTTTCCATGCCGGCAGTGTTTTCCAGTCCTATGGTGAAAAATCCGTTTGTAATTCCAGGACTGAAAAAAATACATGTAGACTCTCAGTTAAATCCAAATTATACATTCGACTCCTTTATAGAAGGAGACTGTAATAAATTTGCACGCAGCGCAGGTATGGCAGTAGCTAAGTCTCCGGGCGGCACGGCTTTTAATCCATTAGTAATATATGGTGGTGTTGGTTTAGGAAAGACACACCTTGGTCAGGCCATCGGTAATTATATTAAAGTACATACCTCTACCAAAACGGTGTTGTATGTAAGCTCAGAAAAATTTACAAGCCAGTTTTTAACTGCTTTGAAAGATAACAGCACGAACGATTTCATTCATTTCTATCAACAAATAGACGTGTTGATTATTGATGATATTCAGTTCTTCGCCAACAAAACAAAAACTCAGGATATCTTTTTCCATATTTTCAATCACTTACACCAAAATGGCAAGCAACTGATTCTGACATCAGACAGAGCGCCGAAAGATCTTGAAAATATGGAAGAAAGACTGCTGTCTCGTTTTAAATGGGGTTTAACCACCGACCTGCAAATTCCGGATTACGAAACACGTATCAGCATATTACAGAAAAAATTACATGCCGATGGAATTGAAATGCACGAAGATGTTACCCGTTTCATTGCCACTAACATCAAAACTAATGTGCGTGAGCTGGAAGGTGTATTAACTTCTATTCTGGCACAGGCAACTTTGAACAGACAAGATATTACACTGGAGCTGGCTAAGAAAACCGTTATCAATTTCGTAAAACATGCCACTAAAGAGATTTCACTGGATATGATACAGAAAACGGTATGCGATTTCTTTGAAGTAGCGGTAGAAAAATTAAAAGAACCTACCCGTAAACGTCAGTTTGTGCAGGCACGTCAGTTATCGATGTTTTTTGCCAAAGAATATACCAAGTCTTCTTTAAAGGCTATCGGACAGCAATTCGGAGGACGAGATCACAGTACGGTGATTCACTCCTGCCAGGCAGTGCGTAATTTAATTGATACCGATGAAGAATTCAGAGATTCTGTGGAGGAATTAAAAAAACGTATTGAATTAAGTTTGTAGAATTTAACGTCATTGCGAGGCACAGCCTGTCCCGATACTTCGGGAAAGCAATCTGTTGAAAAGGTAAAAACGAAAAAAATATGTATTCCCGTTACAAGGCATTGGAACGGGAATTTTTTATGGTAAAAAAGGTTATCAATATATTAAAGAGAGGACAAAAGGTAACAGAGTCTTGAAAATCGATAAAAAATGTTTAATTTTGTGGCCGAGAGAGCAGTAATTTTGTAAAAAATATTACATCGATTTGTAAAGTTCTATTAGAAAACCTATCTTTGCCGTCCCAAAGTTCTGTTAAAGGAAAAATAAGGAGGTGAGATGGGTGAGTGGCTGAAACCACCAGTTTGCTAAACTGACGTACGGGTAACTGTACCGAGGGTTCGAATCCCTCTCTCACCGCATCGGGATGTAGTTCAGCCCGGTTAGAATGCCTGGTTTGGGACCAGGAGGTCGTTGGTTCGAATCCAGCTATCCCGACTTTAACCAAAAAAAGGTTCGCAATTTTGCGAACCTTTTTGTATTGTGATTGATATTAATCTATATCGTAGTATCTTCTGTTTCCGCTCCCGGTGCGTTTGCTTTTACACTTTCAATACCATTATCGCGGCTTGCTTCACTTTCATATAATTCGCTGGTGCCGATGATTTGTCCGTTTCCGGCTTTCAAATTGAAATATGGTTTTCCGTTAGTGGATTCTTTTTTGTCATAACGCGCATCATTCGTAGCATTTTCTTTTACCGAGTTGATGCCGTTTAAGCAAGCTGGCTTAGTGGTATACGCTTCGCTGCGTAAAATTTCCTGACCGTTGCCTGCTAATAAACGAAATACGAACTGTCCGTCTTTTTGTGTTTTAATTACAAATTTTCCCATAATATTATTTTTTTTATTTTAAGATAAAGATAAAATAAAGCTATGTTTAGTTGTATCCTGAAACAGATAAAAATTAATCATATTCACCTGAATTTACGTCTTTAACACTTCCAAAACCAATCACGTCATCTACCATGTCATCATCGCTTAATTCCGACACACGTTTTATCGTTTTATTACCGTATTTGTCTTTTATATTGTACACGGTTTTTCTAAGTTTATTGGTCTTAATATGTGAGTTGTCAAAGATGTTTAACTGCATGACTTCTTCATCTATAAAGTTTCCGATAACCACACCGATACTGAAAATATCATGATTGATAATTTGTTCCGTTAAGTTATTTTTTTTAAGGTAAGCTTCCTGTCTGTCCAGTAAAATATGATACAATTCCATGCCATCCTGCATCGGCTGCTCTGTATTAAAACTGTCTTCGTAAGAAGTTTTGTCTTCATACCTTACTGAAAATTGCACACGCTTGCAAAACAGGTTTTTTTTCATCATCCGCTTTTCCAGCGTTAAGCACAGCATCATCAGAATATCTAACAGATTTTGTACGTCTTTTCGCTGTTCTTTGGAGACCATGCGCATCGCCGACATGTTTTTGTATTCTTCCGTTACATGCATATCTACTTCCTGAAAATGCAGGCGATGATACCAGTGTAATCCGATAATACTTTTACAGGCAGCTTTTAGTTTTTCCGGTGTGGAATGACGCAAATCATAAGGTGTATAAATTCCTGCTTTGTTTAATCTGGCAGACATACCTTTCCCAATGCCAGGCAAATCTGTCAGTTCTAACTTTTTCAGTACACTGTCGATATTATCATGGTCGATAATCGTCAAACCATCAGGTTTTTGTATATCTGAGGCTAATTTTGCGAGAAATGCATTCGGTGCTATTCCGATAGAACATTTCAGGTAATCGCCTACTTCTTCTAAAATATCTTTTTTAATTTGTTTGGCGACCGCCACCACATCCGGATAAATATTTTTGTAAGAAGTTAAATCGACAACAGCTTCATCAATACTGCGCGGAATGACATCATCAGAATATCGTTTCAGAATCTTCATGATGCGTGCATGATAGGTGCGGTATTTGTCCGGATTGGTTTCCAGTGGCACTAAGTCAGGGCATAATTTCATGGCTTCATTTAAACGTACACCTAAACGGATTCCATATTTTTTTGCTTCGACAGAAGGCGCAATTACACAACCATATTTTCCGGTATATACACAAACTGCCACAGGTCTGCCGCGCAGCCAGTAATTGGTCTGCTGTTCGCAACTCGCAAAAAAGCTGTTCATGTCTATAAACAAGACACGCGCTTCTAATTTGGTATGCAATGAATTTTGATTCACGTTTGAAAGTTAATAGTTATAGGTTAATAGTTACACGGTTTTTTGATAATTATTTTTTTTGGATTTTTATACTGACACCATATAACTTATAACAAATATCCTATAACTTTATAAAATGAATCTTCCATCCAAAATAGTAATCGGCTCCGACCATGCCGGCTTTGAATACAAAGAAGCCATCAAGCAATATCTGGTAAAAAATAATGTGGAAATTATTGATGTAGGAACACACAGCACGGAAAGCTGCGACTATCCTGATTACGCACATGCAGCAGCACGTGAAATTGAAGGTGGTAATGTTGAAGTTGGTATTTTAATTTGTGGATCTGCCAACGGCGTAGCTATCACAGCCAACAAGCATCAGAAAATCCGTGCGGCATTGTGCTGGCAAAATGAAAT
>JBIKPT010000017.1:0-26447 GCA_044357355.1 Chitinophagales bacterium | reverse complement strand
CGGACAGATTTATGTAGAATGGTCCAGACCGTTTGCAGACAAACTGGATACTGTAATTAATCCGGGTCCGTATGTAATTAAATTGTTCCGTGCTATAGGATTAAACGGCACAGATTACACATTGGTCAAAACGGTAAATGCTGCAACGTTCTCTGCCATCACAGATACCAGTTTTTTAGACAACGGACTTAACACAATTGCCAATGCATACAATTACAGAGTAGCACTTTTTGCCAGAACGAATGATAGTTTAGGCAGCAGCGAATCAGCTTCATCTGTTTACTTGTCTATTGTTCCGGCATTTGAAAGCCTGAACTTATCCTGGAATTTCAGTGTTCCATGGGTGAATAGTTCTTATGTTATTTTCAGGAAATTACCTGGTGGTGCTACTTTCGATTCTCTGACAACCGTTACTGCAAAAACCTATCAGGATATTAATCTGGAAAACGATAGCTTGTATTGTTATAAAATAAAATCAATCGGAAGTTACTCCATTGCCGGACTTAAAACACCATTAATAAATTTTTCACAGGAAGTTTGCGCACGTCCAAGTGATACTACCTTACCATGTACACCTTTTTTAACAGTAACTAATTTTTGTACAGACAGCAGACTGGATACTTCTGAATATAAAAACTATTTAACCTGGACGTTTAATCAAACAGGAAATTGTGTGGTAGATGATATTGTAAAAGTAAGAATATTTTACGCAAAAACTTCAGCAGATACGTTGAAGCAGATAGACAGCATAGAAGGTACTACGTTTAACAACTACACGCATACATTAGACAGCAGAAGTCTTGCAGCTTGTTATGCACTGCAGGCAATACGAAAAAATGGCAATGAAGGTGTTTTATCTAATAAAGTATGTGTAGATAACTGTCCAATCTATAATTTACCCAATACATTTACACCTAATAATAACGGACAGAATGATTTATATACACCTATTTTTCCATATCGCTTTGTAGAAAAGATTGACATGAAAATATACAACCGTTGGGGAAATTTAGTTTTTGAAACGACGAATCCGGATATCAACTGGAATGGCAATGACTTTAAAACCGGAAAGCCATTATTTACAGGTGTCTACTATTATGTATGCGATGTTTTTTACCAGACAATTGATGGTGTTCAAAAAACAAAAAAACCATTAAGCGGTTATATACATTTATTCAGAGAGTAATATGTTTACAGGAATTATCGAAGAAATTGGTGAAATTACTGCTGTCAAAAAAGACGGAACAAATATTCATTTTACCGTAAAAAGCAAGCTGTCAAAATCCTTAAAAATAGACCAAAGCGTTTCTCATAACGGTGTGTGTTTAACAGTGGTAAAAAAAGATACTGCGACCCATACCGTAACAGCCATTAAAGAAACCTTAGACATTACGACATTAGCGCATCTCAAAAAAGGCAGCAAAATAAATCTGGAAAGAGCCATGCAGGCCGGTGCGCGCCTCGACGGACATATGGTGCAAGGACATGTTGACCAAACAGCTATCGTTACCAAAATAGAATCAAAAAACGGAAGCTGGAATTTTTATTTTAAATTTAATTCAAAACCTCATTTTTCATTAGTAAATAAAGGTTCAGTTTGTATCGATGGTACCAGTCTTACTGTTGTAAAATCTTCAGGGAAAAAATTCTCCGTATCAATCATTCCTTATACATTTGAAAATACTATATTTTCAGAATACCAAAAAGGCACTCAGGTAAATATTGAATTCGATATCATTGGAAAATATGTGGAACGATTGATGAAATTATATAAGTAGCAATAAACACCATAAAACAAGCTTATGAAAATTAAAAAATTCAGCTGCTATCAATGCGGTGCACCTAAAATCAATCCTTATTTATCACCTTATATAATTTGTGATTTCTGTGGTTCTTTTACGGATATTGATTTTGCCGTTGGCCTGGAAGCCTGGAATAAAGATCCGAAACGCACTGAAAAATAGTCAAAAGCCAAAGTAAGTATAGAGCAGCAATTGGCACAATTACTTGGTAAAAGCGATAAGGAAAACTATCAAAAAGTTCAATACGATTACTGGGATTTGTATTATAAAGTTTATCCGGAATATCTGCCTCCTTCCATCAACATAGATGAAAAATATAAACTGTATCTAGAAGTTTGCGCCATTTCAAACATGGAATATGCATTTGATCCGTCCAGGACAAAAAAGCAGGTGAACAAACATTACTACAACAGGGAATTTCATTTTACAGTAAGGATGGCAAGAACTATGCAAACAGTGCTGCATTCTTTAAATTGGCTGACTTTTTCATCGGTTATACTAAAGATTCTTTCAAAGATTTTTACGGCAATCCGAAGTATAGCATTATGCATGAATTATTGCACCGGAAGTTCATTTAAAAATGAAGTTGTCCATGTTTGTGCAGGCATGGCTGCCTTATCTTACTTCAGAAGATGAAAAAAATTATTGACACTAACCAACTTTTCCGCAGAGTATACAGAAGTGTTGCAAAATAATGGAGAAGAAAAAGCCTGTCAGTTTTGCAGTCATGCTATTTTTGTTCCGAAAGGCTCATATAAAGTTTATTGTGAGCACTGTCATAAGACGAATACTATAAAAACTGTTTTCAATTGCACCCCTTGTGGCAATGAGAATAGTGTACACGAAAATCCGGGCAAACCATTTAACTGCAGCAGTTGTGGCACCGAAAACAGGTTAATTCAAGGTTGGTTTTAGCAGAAATTCTGGAAATCCAAAAATAAAAAAAGCTCACTCTTTCGAGTGAGCCACAGTCGTTACACTGCAAAACTATATAAATGGCTAGATAAAATTTACAAGTCTATTCTTAATGTCTGATAAGATTCACCGTGTTGTGTGATATCTAAACCTAATTCTTCTTCTTCTTTAGTTACACGAATCGGATCGATTAAGTTAGTAATAAAATAAAGCGCATAAGAGCCCACAAATGCAAATACGGCAACACCTACTAAACCAACCATGTGGTGAATAAATGTTTTCGTTTCACCATAAGCTAAACCCCAGTCAGTGATACCTGTACCATAATCGGCAGCAAAGATACCGGTCATAATCATACCCACCATACCGCCAACACCATGACAAGGGAAAACATCTAATGTATCATCCAATGTTGATTTGTTTTTAAAATGTACCGCGAAATTACTGCATACAGCCGCAATAGCACCGATTGCAATACTTTCACCAACATTTACAAAACCGCAAGCCGGTGTTATTGCCACCAAACCTACCACTGCACCGATACATGCACCGATAGAAGAAACTTTATGACCTCTCATAGTATCCATTAATACCCATGCTACCATTGCAGCAGCAGCAGCAGTATTCGTTGTTGCAAATGCATTCGCAGCTTTTGCATTAACACCTAATGCAGAACCAGCGTTGAATCCAAACCATCCGAACCAAAGTAAACCGGTTCCGATAATTACATAAGGTACGTTAGCAAATTCGTGCGTACGCTCGGTTTCAGTTCTTGGTCCTAAGAATAAAGCACCGGCCAAGGCTGCAAAACCTGCAGTCATGTGAACAACCGTTCCGCCTGCAAAATCTAAAATTCCGTATTTAAACAATAAACCATCCGGATGCCAAGTCATATGACAAACCGGTGCGTAAATGAATATAAAAAACAACGTAATGAATAATAAGTAGCCGGAGAATTTTACACGCTGTGCAAATGAACCGGTAATTAAAGCGGGTGTGATAATGGCAAATTTCAACTGAAACATTGCAAACATGACAAATGGAATGGAAGCTGAAAACGTATCATTTGGTTTTAAACCTACACCCTGAAACATTTTAAATGTAAAAGGATTTCCAATGATACCGCCGATATCATCACCAAAACATAAGCTGAAGCCGAATGCTACCCATAAAACACTCATTAAACCCAAACTAATTACACTTTGGAATACTGTTGAGATAATGTTTTTACGATTGGCCATACCACCGTAAAAGAAACCCAAAGCGGGTGTCATAATTAATACAAGTGCAGAGGCAACAATCATCCAGGCAGTATCACCTGTGTTGATATCGCCGGCACTGCTGCCCGTTAAAACCTGTCCCGGATTAAATGCTCCTGCAGTTACCAATCCTAGAAAGATAAGTGCTGGAAGTAAATACTTTTTACGCATTGCCATAGTTGAAAAATTTAGTTGGTTAAAAATCTATTTTGCTAAGTAATTGAATAAACATTAAATATTTTAACTAAAAAGTATAGTTTAATAGTAATTTAACGAAAAATAAATCACATTTTTATTTCTATAATGTTTTAATAAAAATAAAAAATAGCGCATTGTGCTATAAATCAATAAGATAACATATTACAAATTATTAATTAATTAAAATGATTGTATGCTTTAAGAAAAGCATGATATAGAGCTTAAGATAAAACAGATGAAATAGTTTAGTAACAAAAGGGATTTTAGTACCCTAACACTTTCAACATAGTCTCTGCATTTTGCTCTTCTGCAAAAACTTTGTACGTTAGTTTACCATTTGAATCCTTATCAATAATGACATTTTTAGGTGATGGGATTAAACAATGTTTTGTTCCGCCATAACCACTCAAAGAATCCTGGTAAGCACCGGTATGGAAAAACCCGATATAAAGCTTTTGGTCGCCAATTATTTTTGGCATATACACCTGATTGATATCTACTTCAGAGTTATAGTAATCACTTACATCGCAGCTCAACCCGCCAATAATGGTGCGCTGGTATGCCTGATTCCAACTATTAATCGGCAGCAAAATAAAGCGTTGGTTCATACCCCAGATATCCGGAATGGTAGTCATTAATGAACCATTGATCATATACCACAACTCACTGTCGTTTTGTTTCTTTTGACCAATTACTTCAAAAATTGTACAGCCGCTTTCACCAACTGTAAAGTTTCCAAACTCCGTAAAAATATTAGGATGTTCAATTTCTGCTTCATCACAGAAATTCTTAATCTTGGTAACAATTTCTTCTACGAGGTAAGCATAATCATATTTTGAACCCAGTGAATAGCGAATCGGCATGCCGCCACCAATATTCAAACTGTTTAATTCCGGACACACTTGTTTCAGTTCCACATACATCTGCAGACATTTATTCAATTCGCTCCAGTAGTAGGCACTGTCTTTGATGCCGGAATCGATGAAAAAATGCAGCATTCGTAATTTGATATTCGATTTTGGCTTCACTTTCTCTATATAAAACGGAATCACATCGCGCTGACGAATACCCAGCCTTGATGTATAGAACTGATATTTAGGTGATTCTTCCGCTGCAATGCGTAGTCCGATATTCATTTCTTCCTTGAAATCCTGATAGGCTTCAAACTCTTCCATGTTGTCTAAAACAGGTATTACATGATTGAAACCATCTGTAATTAAACCTTTAATGGAATCTGTATAGATTTTTGGTTTGAAACCATTACAAATGATGCGAATTTTTTTGTCAATTTTTTCACTATCCAGCAACGAACGAATCAGGTTAATATCATATGCGGAAGATGTTTCGAGATGTGCGTTATTTTTTAAGACCTCATCTAATACATAGGAAAAATGATTACTCTTTGTACAATAGCAATAATAATAATGTCCGTTATAGCCGACACTTTCAAAGGCTTCCTGAAACCAGCGACGGGCACGATTAATATTTTCTCCGATTTTAGGCAGATAGGTAATCTTTAATGGTGCACCAAACTGCTCAATAACACTTTCCAGATTAATCTTGTGAAATTGCAAACTTCCTTCAACAACCTCAAAACCATCTTGCGGGAAATAATAGGTTTGCTCAATTAAGTCTATGTAACGGTCTCTCATTTTTTAATTAAAGATTTAATGAATTGTTGAATGATAGATTAAGCAACAAAAGTAATAACTTTGAACGAGATTTTTTTATTTGGAAAAGGTTATTCATTGTAAGAAATAAGTTATAAGGAATATAAATACTTTCGTCTTCAGATAAAACACATAACATATAACTATTAACGTTTAGTAAATGAATATATTTCAAGAAATACAGCAACAGGTACACCAGGTGTTTCCTGCACTTTTCGGCAGTGAAGTGGAGTTGAATAAAATAACCATAAACGAAACGCCAAAAGAATTTATCGGCGATATTACCTTAGTGGTATTTCCATTCTTAAAACTTACCAAAAAAAATCCGGAAGAATCAGCAAAAACAATTGGTGAATTTTTGGCAGAAAACAATACTAATATCACCGGTTTCAATATCATCAAAGGATTTTTAAATCTAGAAATCAACCATAATTACTGGATTGATTTTATAACCAACAGACAACAGTCAACAGATGATATTCAACAAAAAGAAAAAATTTTAATTGAATACTCATCACCTAACACCAACAAGCCATTACACCTTGGTCATGTTCGTAATAATGTGTTAGGATATGCATTAGCCGGTATTTACAAAGCAAACGGACATGAAGTGATTAAAGCAAATTTAATCAACGACCGTGGCATTCATATTTGCAAAAGTATGCTGGCCTGGCAAAAATTCGGCAATGGCGAAACACCGGAAAGTGCTGGTTTGAAAGGCGACAAACTGGTTGGTAAATATTATGTGGAATTTGACAAACACTATAAAGTAGAAATTGAAGAATTAGTTGCTCAGGGAAAAACAAAAGAAGAAGCAGAGAAACAGGCACCTCTTCTGAAAGCTGCACAAGAGATGTTGCTAAAATGGGAAAACGGAGATACCGAAACTATCGAACTTTGGAAAACCATGAACAGTTGGGTATATGCAGGCTTCAAAGTAACCTATAAAAATTTGGGTGTTGACTTTGATAAATTTTATTACGAATCCGACACTTATTTACTTGGAAAAGATATTGTGGAAGAAGGCTTGCAGAAAAATGTTTTTTTCAAGAAAGAAGATGGAAGTGTTTGGATTGATTTGACGGATGAAGGATTAGACCAGAAAATAGTGTTGCGTGCAGACGGAACTTCCGTATACATCACACAAGATATCGGCACGGCAGATTTAAAATATGAGGACTTTAAAATGGATCAATCCATCTATGTGGTCGGCAACGAACAGGATTATCATTTCAAAGTACTGAAACTGATTTTACAGAAATTAGGAAAACCTTATGCCAACGGCATTCAGCATTATTCTTATGGAATGGTGGATTTACCAAGCGGCAAAATGAAATCTCGTGAAGGCACCGTTGTAGATGCAGATGACCTGATTGACGATATGATTGCGTCTGCCAGAGAACAAACCGAAGCCTTAGGGAAAATTGACGACTTCACGGAACAAGAAAAATCTGCGCTGTTCAGAACTATTGGATTGGGAGCACTCAAATTTTTCTTACTGCGTGTGGATCCGAAAAAAAGAATTTTATTCGACCCGAAAGAAAGCATCGACCTGCAAGGCTATACCGGACCTTTTGTACAGTATACCTATGCACGTACAAGAAGTATTTTGAGAAAGGTCAATGGTCAATGGTCAATAGACAATGGACTATCGACAATGGACTATCAACTTCATCCAATAGAAAAAGAACTTATCAAAGTACTATATAAGTACACAATTGCTTTAGCAGATAGCTGCAAGGAAATGAATCCGGCAAAATTAATCGACTATGTGTACGAGGTCGCTAAAACTTATAATAAATTTTACAATGAATGTTCTATCTTAGCCGCTGAAAAAGAAGCCGAGAAAAATTTCAGATTACTATTAACCGAACAAACAGGAAATACCATCAAACAATGTTTTGCAATTGTCGGGATTGATGTACCGGAAAGAATGTAAACCAGTCGATGGTCGATTGTCCACAGACCATAGATTTTTATAAACTAAATCACCATAGACTATGGACTGTAGACTATGGACTTTTTAACATGGAATTATACTTAAAAAAAGTAAGAGGAAAAGGCAGAGGTGTTTTCTGCACCATCGATTTAAATGAAGGAGACATCATCGAAGTTTGTCCCGTTATTGTTTGTCCTCCGAAAGACTGTAAACATCTGGACAAAACTACCTTATATCATTATTACTTTCAATGGGGAAATGATGGTAAAAGTGCCGGTGTGGTATGCGGTTACGGACCTATGTACAATCACTCTTATAATCCGAATGCGATTTATGAAACATTTTATGAAAAACATATTTTCAGAGTAAAAGCAAGACGATTTATAAAAGCAAATACGGAAATTACCATCAACTATAATTTCTATCCGGATGAGCAAACTCCAGTTTGGTTTGATTTGGATAAAGAAAAAACAGATGATAAAAAACGTGCGCATACAGCTACAAAAAACGCTGAAAAGAAAGCAGCTAAAAAAACTGAAAAGAAACCTGTAAAAAAAGCAGTTAAAAAATAAATCCATACAATCTTACATACAAACAGCGCGCATCCTAGAAATACGCGCTGTTTTTTTTATAGATAGATTTCTTCAAATAACAAAACTAACAGGCAGATTCTTCTGATGTATCCTGTTTTTGAAATAATTGTGTATTATAATTGAATTTACGGAAATACACACCATACAAAAGTCATTAAGTAAATAAACCAAAAAATTAACTATTTCTCTTTGTATTTTAGCAGTTCAAAATAACTGGTGAAAATCTGTTTCCTTTCTATAGTTTTATTTTTTACTTTCCTGTCGGAAAACACTTCTGCTTTTGCACAAAATCTATTTAAACTAAAAGGAAAAATTACCGAACAGAAAACAAAAGAAAGCATTTCTTTTGCCAATATGTATGATTCTACTTATAACATTCATGCTACTTCTGACTCTACCGGAAATTTTGAAATAACTCTACAAGAAGGTATTTATCAATTTGAAATCACCAGCGTTGGCTATCAACCTGTTTTCAAAGAAATTAAATTATTTAAAGATACTGACCTTCAAATTCAGCTAAAACAAGATGTGCAACTGGATGGCATAACTGTCACCACAGAAAAGCTGAGTAAAACAGCAGAAATGAACACTTCCGGCATGACTACCTTAACCAGTGCCAGCGTGGAGCGACTGCCAGCTTTTTTGGGTGAGAAAGATATTATGAAAGCAGTGTTGCTAACACCTGGCATTCAAAGCGGCCAGGAAGGTGCGCGCGGTATTTTTGTGCGTGGCGGAAGTCCGGATCAAAATTTGGTGTTGTTCCACAACGCACCGGTGTATAATGTGGCCCATATTTATGGTTTCTTATCTGTATTCACCACAGAGTCGCTGCATAAAATGGATATTCATAAAAGCTATATTCCGGTGCAATATGGCGGTCGATTATCTTCTGTAATTAACATAGAACCTAATTTTGGAAATACACAATACTGGAAAGGTGGTTTTAGTATTGGTGCAATTACATCAAAATTTCATATTGAAGGTCCGATAAAAAAAGAAAAAACATCTATGAATTTCAGCATTCGTGATTGTCATGCCGGATTTTTCACGCAACCGATATCACAACGTCAATTTAAAAAAGCATCTGGCGGAGACGGCACTTTAAAATATTTTTTCTATGATATAAATGGCGCTATCCAACATAAGGTGAATGAAAGAAATACTTTATCATGGAGCATGTATGCCGGCAATGATTTTTACACGTTTGGAGAAACAAAAGATTATCCGAGAGCCAATAACTATTACAAAGAAGGCAATGAAAACAAACTGAGCTGGATGAATATTGTGAACAGCGTGGAATGGAAAACGCAGTTAAAAAAACTCAGCATTTCTAATATTTACAACTACAGCTTTTATAAATTAAGTGCCAGACAAAAACTGGAAACTACCTGGCGTGACTACTCCAGATTTATTAATGAAATCAACAACACACAATACAATACTTTATCAAAAATCAGCGAACACGGCTGGCAAACCAATATTGAACATACAATCAACAAACAGCATCAGTTTAATTATGGTGTGAAGTTAAGTCAGCGCACCTTCACCATCAATCAGGTAGATATCACCCAAAAAGACAGCACAGGCAGCATTTACAACCGAGATACTTTTAGTAATCCGAAAGTGCCGGTGCTTGATTTTTATACGTATGCAGATTATTTATTTTCCTGGAATAATAAACTGGATATTAAAACAGGTATTCAGTTTTTTTTATATCATGCCAAATCAAAAACTTTTTTTTATCCGCAGCCAAGAGTGGAAATCATTTACCATCCAATGACCGGCATGAGTTTACGTGCCTCTGTGTTGCGCACGGTGCAGCCATTGCATTTGCTGACCAACAACACCGGTGATATTCAAAATGACGTTTGGGTGCCGGCAACTTCAAAAGTGGAACCGGAAACTTCCTGGCAATATTCCGGCGGCATTCAATATGATCATCCGAAAGGCTATACAGCAAGTATAGATGGCTACTATAAAACGATGCAGCATTTATCTGAATATAAATACGGCACTACTTTTATTCTTGATAATATTGACTGGGACAATCAATTGCTCAACAGTGGCATTGGTAAAGCATATGGTATGGAATTATTTTTTGCAAAAACAAAAGGTCAGTTTACCGCATGGTTTAAATACAACCTGGGCTGGAGCACCAGACAATATCCTGAATTGAATGAAGGAAAACCATTTTTTTACAAATACGACAGAAGACATGATGTTTCTATCGTGTTGCAATATAAACTGAAAAAACATTTTGATTTCTCCGTTGCCTGGACATACGGCACCGGCTGGAGAATGACTACACCAAACGGACAGTATGCCAGCGATAATACCTTATCTAATTATGACAAAGAAAACGGACCGCTGATTGGAAATCAGAATATGATTACCAACTGGAATGAACGCAATAATTATGTTTTACCGGCTTATCACCATCTCGATATTGGCATGAACTATACAAAAAAAGCAAAACGCGTTACGCATCAACTTAATGTAAGCATCTATAATGTATACAACCGACTGAATGTATTTTCAGTGTACCGACAGTCGTACCTGGATACAGACGGCAACAGATTTCGAAAATATAAACAGTTGAGTTTATTTCCGGTGATTCCATCCATTGGATATACCGTTAGTTTTGAAAAAATAAAGTAAAAAAATGAGTCAGCCAATACATATAATTCTGCAACAAAAGTTGAAACAAATTTCGGCTATCGTTGCTTCAGTTATAATTTATGTGGTTGTATTTAGTATGTTTACTTCGTGTCAGAAAGATTTGGCATTGAATTCAGATATTGGTGCCATAAAACAAGTGGTGATTGCCAATCTCTATCCGGATGCCAAACTAACAGTGAATATTAGCAGAAGTAAAAGTCCCAATGATTTCAACTCCATAAATTTTTTACAAAACTGCAAATTAGACGCATATGAAGATGGTGTTTTTATGGAAACATTGCCTTTTATCCTGAAAGATACGATATCCGGATTAGGCTATTACACATCCTCTTTTAAGTTACAACAAGGCAAAACGTATAAGATTGTTTCTTCCCATCCTGAATTAGGAATTGTAGAAGCTGCTGAATACCTTCCAAGTATTCCAACGAGTGCACAGGTAACATTGCTCCGGCATGCCGACAGCACTCAACCTAATATGCAGGGACAATACACGCTTATGATTCAGGACAGTGCACTTTTTAAGAATTATTATTTTTTAGCTACGTACTACAGAATTTTGAAACCAACTATAAATAATACCGGCGATACCGTTTATAAATATGATTATATTGGTTTACCGTCATACTCGCCATCTATTCCGAATCCGGGAAATGCCAACTGGTCGTTTTTTACGGATGCCAATTTTGACGGACAGTTTACTTCATTTTCTGTCAATTTTCAAAGTCAGTACAACAACATCTATAAAGAAATTTTACTTATAGTGGAACTTGCAGCATGTGGTAAAAATTTTTACGATTGGAACACCCAACAAATCAGACTTGGCAACAATTACCTGAATGATGGCCAGCTGGAACGCATTAATCTGGAAGGTAATATCATTAACGGCTACGGTCATTTCACGGCTAACAGCAGTAAATACATTAGTATACCTATCAAATAAAAAAGCCATCTGATATTAACAGACGGCTATTTTTATTTCCTGAAAGATGCTATCTTAATATTCATCCTCATTAAAAAGAAAATCTTCTTTAGTCGGATATTCCGGCCAGATATCTTCTATGCTTTCATATAATTCTTCATCGTCATCCAGTTCCTGCAAGTTTTCGATTACTTCTAACGGAGCACCGGTTCTGATGGCGAAATCAATTAATTCATCTTTAGAAGCAGGCCATGGCGCTTCTTCCAGATACGATGCTAATTCTAATGTCCAATACATATTCTTTTTCGTTTATTTTTTAATGGTTAAATTTCTTAAAGACTGCAAATATATGCCTAAAAATCAAAAATCAAAGCAAAAAATGAAATACTTCTTATACACTGATTATCAATGACTTTTCCACACAATTTCCTGCTTGCCGGCATCGTGAGAGAATTTTCGCGCCAGTACAAAGAGAAAATCAGACAAACGGTTAAGGTATTGAATCAGAATTGGTGCTGTTTCGTCAATTTCCGATAAACGCACTACTGCTCTTTCGGCACGTCTGCAAACTGTTCTGGCAACATGACAAACGGCTGCTGCCTGATTGCCACCAGGCAAAATAAAGAACTTCAATTCCGGCAACACTTCGTTCATTTTATCGATGTACTGTTCTAATAACGCAATTGCCGCCTCCGGTATTTCAGGTAGAATCAGATTTTTCTTGCCTGGTTCGGCTGCCAGATGCGTTCCAATATCAAACAATCTGCTTTGAATATTCTGCAATAAGTCGCTGTATTCCTTTTCTTCGAGATGTGTTGCCACCAATCCTAAAAAAGAATTTAATTCATCTACAGTGCCGTATGCTTCAATTCTTAATTCACTTTTTGATAAACGCAATCCGCCATACAATGCGGTGGTGCCGGTATCACCGGTTTTGGTATATATTTTCATTTGCTGAATTTTTCGTTATGCAATGTACGATGTCTGCCTAATTTTTACAATAAAAAAAAGCCTCTCCATAAGGAAAGGCTTTTGTAGCTATTTTGTTCAAGGATTATTTTCCCTGAGCTTGTTTTTTCATTGCTTCTTCAATCATTTTCTGCATTGCAGCCTGATCGCCACCACCTTGTTGTGGTTGTTGTTTTTCTATGCTTTTCAATTCCACTTCGAATACTAGCGTTTCATTAGGTCCAATACCAGCTTGTTGCTGACCTTGAGCGCCATATGCCAGTTTTCCCGGAATGTATAATTTGTATTTAGAACCGACTGTCATTAGTTGTAAACCTTCAGACCAGCCCGGAATCACGCCGTTTAAAGGGAAAGTTGCAGGTTCGCCACGTTTGATAGAACTGTCAAATTCAGTTCCGTCTAACAAAGTACCGATGTAATCTACTTTCACCACATCAGAAAGGGTTGGTTTAGGACCTGTTCCTTCAGAAATAACTTCGTATTGTAAACCGCTTGCAGTTGTTTTAATACCCGGTTTTTTAGCGTTTTCTTCAAAGAATTTTTTTGACTTAGTTTCATTTTCCTGCATCATTGAATATGCCTGCGGATTGAAGTGTTTCATAATAACACCTGTCAAGGTATCGCCACCAAATAATGCTTTTTTATTATTAAGTACTTCATAAATTCCACGTGCCACCAAGTCAACATTTAAAGTGCTGTCCAGTCCGTTTTGTTTCAGGTTTTCACCCATTTGAATACCAATAGCATAAGATACAGAGTCCATTTCTTTTTTAGGTGTAGAGCCTAAAAAGCTGCTTTTGGATTTACACGCTGAAGTGAGCGCAATTACCGAAATGATAATTAAGTTGAATGTGTTTTTATTCATTTTTAAAAAATTTATGATTGATTAGTATTTTTTATTGACCTTCTAAAATAAGATTACTGGGTGCTGTTGGAACCTGTGGTGCCGGTTTTTCTATGTTCAGTAATTCCACTTCAAATATAAGTGTTTCATTCGGACCGATACCAGCCTGCGGAACACCTTGCTCGCCATATGCCAGATTTCCCGGAATGTAGAATTTATATTTAGAACCTACAGACATTAACTGTACGCCTTCTGTCCAACCTTTTATTACTTGGTTTAAAGGAAAAGTAATTGGTTCGCCACCTTCTGAGCTGTCAAATACTTTTCCGCTCACTAAGGTACCTTTGTAATGCACAGTTACTTTATCTGTAGCCAATGGTTTTGCACCGGTGGCATCTTTCAGGATTTCATATTTTAAACCGCTTGCCGTTGTTTTTACGGCAGGATTTGAAGTTATTGCATCAAGGAAAGCTTTAGCTTTTGCATCTTCTTCTGCTTTTTTTATCGCTTGTTTTTCTGTGAAATAAGCTTGCGCATACATCATTGCTAACTGCGGGTCTATTTTAGGTGCTCTTGAATTTAATGCATCGGAAAGTCCTTTTTCCAATGCGATTGTATTAATGTCTGTAGCACCATTCTTTACCATATCTGCACCAATCTGCATGCCTATGAAATAAGAAACGGTATCTGCTTTCGTTTTAAATTCGATTGTATCTTTAACGGCAACTGCTGCTACTGTAGTTGCTCCTTTCTTTGGTTTCTTTGGTTTAGCTTCTGCCAAAGTGACGAACAATGCAGCGAATATAAAAATGGAAATAAGTTGTTTCATATTATTATTATTATTGTTTTTAATGGTGCCTATGGAATTCGCAAATGATTATTTCTGTTTGATGTACGAACCACATGCTCATTTCACATATTAAAATTGAAATGCAAAAATAAGCTATTCACACTTATAAACACGCATTTTAACGATTTTTAATAGTGAATTTTAAACGGATTCTGATAATTTCTTCATAATTGGATACCAATCCACGCCACCACGGTCTTTGCCCAGCCTTATGATGATTACATTTTTGGTTTCGTTGATGAGCATAATCTGGCCGTTAAAACCAGCTGCATAATATACATCGCTGGCATCATCGTCTATAGAATAATACCAACCCATACAATATTTATCGTCTTCCATACTTCTGTGCAGTGTGTCATCGCAGTAGTTAAACCAGTCTTTGGGTAATAATTGTTTTTTCCTGAATTTGCCATCATGCAAAATCATCGTACCAAATTTCGCTAAATCACGAGCCGACATATTTAAACCTCCGTAGTATTTTGGATTTCTGGTTATTTTGCTGTCCAGTGCCCAATAAGCGGTGTCCTGCATGCCTAAGTTATTCCACATTCTCTCATTAAAATAATCTAGGATTTTTTTATCGCCTAACGCTTTTTTAATACACTCACCTAAAATTTGTGTATCTATGGATTTATACTTGAATTGTTTTCCCGGCAAGGAATCAAATTTTGCGCCGTAAATAGAACGTGTCAGGTTTTTATCGTAATAATACTGCAACGTTTGAAAAATATTACCGTACTCGTCATAATTTAATCCTGATTCCATTTGCATCAGATGGCGAAGTGTAAGCAGTTGGAATTGCTTATCGGGCAAATCTGTAAAATAATTCGTTACAGGAATTTCCACATTTTTAATGTATTTATCCTGCACTGCCATTCCGAGCAAAGCAGTTACAAAAACTTTAGTAACAGAAAACAGCTGTGTGTTATCACCTTCTTTTATTCCATTCAGATATCGCTTAAAAATTACGGTGTCATTTCTGAGCACCAGGAAAGAGGTAGTACTGGTATTTTGCAGAAAAAAATCAGGGTATTGATATTTTGCAGCAGAAGTGCTATCCAGCCAAAGAGACAAATCTGGCAATACCACTTGTTTTTCAGGAAGGTTATAAGGTTTATAAGATTGCTTGAGCAATGCCGTCGTATAAAACTTACCATCAAAAATGGAAGGCACTCTGAGTGTTTCATTAAAATTAAGCACCAGAAAACTTAAAATTAGCAGCAATGCTACCAGTAAGAGTTTGCCAAGTGTAATTTTTTTTTGCATAGAATTTTACAGAATAAAAATAGGGTTATTTTTTCTTAGTATTTACAGATACATTAAAGTATACACCGGCATTCAGATGAATATTACTGAATGTAGTTTTCTGATACGTTTCGCGCTCAAAAATATCACTGTATCCTTTTCTTTTATACCGCAAAAAATCATAATCAAAACCGAGACTAAAACCTGCTTTGCGTTTAATTAAATAACGAATTTGCAAGTCGGTGCCCATATAAAATTTCTTGCCGATACCACTGTCATAGTAATCATCAGATGTATATCCGCCGATGCGCACAGACGGATGAATCTGCAGTGCTTTGTTTTTAAGAAATTCAAACACATAGCCGAACTGTGCAGACACCAGAAAAAACATGGCATTCGTTTTAGATAATAAATTTCCTAGGTTTGGATCCTTCTTATATTTTCTGATGGTGAAAAACTGATAGTTCATTCCAACAAATAAACCTTTCCAGAAATTTGCCTGTAAATTAAATTGAAAATTTCCGGAGCGGAAGTCTTTAGACAAATTTGACTTTGTGTTTCTGTCTTCCCAAACAGGTGTTGAATCTTTTACCGGATAAAATGGTCCTTGAAAGACATCTTTTTCTGTAACAACCGGATTTAAAAAGGAATAATTAATTCCAAAAAGAATACGAACTCTGTCAACTGTAAATTTTTTCTTTTTGGAAGGCAATTCTGTGGCGGATGCAGCTATAACCGAAACTTGGTCATCAAAAACAGGAATTACTACCACTGAATCTTCGCTCAATTTTACAATAGAATCCAATGCAACAATTGTATCCTGAATAGCAGGAAGAGAATCTTGTGTGAATGAATAAGTGAAGAAACAACAAAAGAAAACCAGTAATAAATGCTTCATATTGTATAAAATTAAAAAAATCCCGACAAAAGTCGGGATTTAATTTTAATACAGTTGAAATTTAATCTTTTATAAATTCAGACTGCTGAAGGGTTCCATTCATAACATCTCTTATATTGATGATATAGACACCGTCTGCATAACTGCTGACATCCATTTGCAACAGTTGATTTCCTTTATGTGTATTCATTTCTGTGACACTCATTTCCTACCCTACTACATTCAGTATTTTTATTTCTACTTTACTGATTGCTGCCGACTGATAATCGATATTTATAAATTGACTGGTTGGATTTGGATAGATGCCGTTAATAGCATTAGTGTACACCACATTTTTGTCATTTCGGATGAAGATAGTCTGTGAATACTTGAAGGTGCCGTCAATATCTATCATTTTTAATCTGTAATAATTATCACCGGCGAATGTATTATTATCTATGAGATTATAAGATAGCGGAACATTGCTGGAGCCAGCTGCCGGCAATTCACCGATATATGTAAATACACCACCGATGCTTTGCGCACTTCGTTCCACTTCAAACTTCAGCGTATTTCTCTCAGAAGAAGTCGTCCAGTCAAGTACATTTTTATCACCATCATTATAACCGGTAAATGAAGTTAATTCGACCGGTAGTGGTGAAGTATTCTGCTAAGGTCCAACACCTGCTGCTCCTGTACCTCCAGAAAATCCTGTTATGGCACCCAGTTCAACGTAAAGTGTTCCGTTACAAGAAACCTGGTTATCTAAAGCTGTCAGATTGAAACAACCACTCGGACTGCCAAAAAGCGGACTACCTAAACATCCGGTTTCTGAATAACCTGCTGTAATTCTGGCAGGATTAATTTGCGCCGGATTGGTTGGTATATATTGAATACCTGAAGCAGTTTTAAACCATTCAAATGGTTCGTAATAACCGCCGCAAGAACCCTGAAATGCAAGTGCTGCATTTATGATAGCTTGTTTTTCCGGTGCTTGATAATAAAATCTGACTTTTACCGGATTTGAACCGGAAATTGAGCCGGACGTAATCTGAAAATCCCAGATACGTCTCATACTGTATTCTGCCATTTGTGCAGCACATGATGTAGCTTCGTCGTAAGTAGTTTTATATCTGACTTTAGCAATCCCATCTACTGTGTTTCCATTCGGATACATGGTAAAAATGATGATATTATTTCTATCGTGATAATATCTCCAACCGACCGGACACCTTCGTATACTAAAACAAGAATTTCTGATTCATAAATGAAAAACAGCTGCACAATTAGAACAACTTATCAGACAATCAATAGAGATTTACAATATCAAAAGACCTCATTTGAGTTTACAGATGAAAACTCCTAATTTTGTAAATGAAAAAACTTGTGAAGAAATCCTCACACGTTCATTTAGAATTATTTTAAAACCTGTCAACCTATTTTAGGGTGACACAATTTTAAAATTTTAAAAAATTTAATATAATACCAAATTATTACAAAGTCAATTCCCATGATACCCGAACGTTTTAGTGTCTTTGTAAATAGTTAAAAAAAATCTGATTAAAAAATTTATTTTTATTAAAAAATAGTATAACATCTTTCGCTTGGAAAAAGAATTAAACATATTGCCAAAATTAAAATTTTTGTTTTCAATTAAAAATCAACTGCTGATTTTACTGATTATAATTCTAATCACTTATTCACGGACAATATTTTATGACTTCAATATTGATGACTATATAATCACCAATTCTTTGGATGGAAAAGGCGACAAACTTTCTGACCTCTCTGCTATTTCACAAATGGCGTATAATAAAACGGATTACCGGCCTGTGGTATTACTCAGTTTTGGAATTCAGAAATTAGTTTTCGGAGATATAAGCGCTGGCGTTTCACATGGCATTAACATTCTTTTTTTTTATTTAGTTTGTGTAATTGCCTTACTGCTTTTAAGAAATCTGTTTGAATATAAAAACCACCTGCTTGCTTTCTTTGCAGTATTACTGTTTTCAGTTCACCCAATAACTACAGAAGTTGTTTGCAACATAAAAAGCAGAGACAATTTATTAAGTATGTTATTCGGAATGTGCGGCACTCTATTTTTCATTAAAGGCATCAGAATTAATAAAAAAAAGTATCTTTTCCTTTTTTTATCTGTATTGTTTTCCATATCCGGTCTTTTGTCAAAATACGATGCAATCGGATTTCTATTACTGAATTTCTGCATATTACTTTTCACTGAAAATCGAGTTAAGATAAAATCAATCTTGCTTCTCTTTGCTACTATATTATTTATTCTTTTGTTCGTTAATGAACTTACGAAATATTTCTTATTTGAAGCTGAAGACAAACTATACGCCGGCACGACAACATTTACCGAAAATCCTCTGTCTGCAAACACCACATTAGTAAACAGTTTGATCTCGTTTATTAATACCATTTATTTCTACTTCTTAAAAATGGCCGGGCTGTTTAGAGCTAAATACTATTACGGATATAACTATCTGGATTTATTAAGCACCCATTCGGTTTCTTTCGTAAGTGGATTAATCATTTTACTGCTATTATTGATTTTATTTATTTACAGCATTTACAAGAAAGCTTCATCAATCACAATAATAATAATTGCAATATTCTGTTTGTCATTATATGCGTTAAACTTAATAATACCGGTTGCAGGAATAATTGCAGATCGTTATATTTTTATATCAAACCTATTCTTTTGCGCCGGAATTATCTTTTTAATATTCCGTTTACCAATAAAAAACATTACTTACATTATTTCATTTATAGTTTTTGCAGCCTGTTTTATTTTCTTTTTTCTTCAATCAAATTACAGAATTCCGGCCTGGAAGAACCAAAAATCATTAATTGATCGCGATGCTCCAGAACTATCTAATTCTTATGAAGCAATGAGAATAGCAGCATCCACCTACTTTGATGAATATACAAAAACAAGCGATACACAAATTGGAAAATATTACCTGGAAAAAGCTATCTATTATGCAGACAAAGGTATAAAAGTATACCCGAAAAATGACTTGCTTTATGTTCTACTAGGTCAGTATTATTACAAAATCGGAAATCCAGAAGCAGCTAAAAGCAGTTTAAAAATTTCTATTAAGAATAACCCTACCCAAGCTAATGGATATGAGTATCTGGGAGATATTTATTATGAAGAAGCAAAAGAGGATAGTGCTTTATTCTATTACAGTAAAGCATTTAGCATTAACCCTACATCTAATTTACTTATAAATAATATCTCTACCATCTATTATCAGAAAGACAAAACAGAGTGCTTAAATTTTAATTTGAATTTACTAAAAAAGCATTCAACATTATTCGCTCCTTATGAAAACCTAGGTTACTTTTATTTAGCTGAAGAAGATACATTTAAAGCGAGACAGTATTTTGATAAAGCAATTATATATGGCTTGCCTCCCAATTCAATGCCAATAAAATAAAAAAGGAAAACCCGGCATTGCAGGTTTTCCTTTTTGTTTACTCCTTCACAAACTTAGACTGATATTTATTACCATTTGAAGTATTTTGCAGGTTAATGATATACATACCTTTTGCATACTGTGCTGCATCAAAAATAACAGTATTTAATCCTGCATTAAATTCATAAGTAGCATTGAACATACTTTGACCAATGGCATTAAACACATCCATATTTAATTTTTGACTGGTTCCGGATTGATAGACAATATTCACCTTATCATTAGTTGGATTTGGGAAAACACTAATAATACCATCAGCCGGAGACGATAGTTCATTTACTTTTATGATAATAATTTCAGAATAGGTAAACGAACCGTCTCTGTCTATTATTTTTAATCGGTAATAATTATTACCCATCACCGGATGTTCATCATTCAAGATATAATTCAGCGGTGAATTGCTGTTTCCTGCCGCTAGTCTTTCACCTATATACTCGAAATTAACAGCATCTATACTTTTTTCTACCTCAAATTTTAAAGAATTTAATTCAGATGCAGTTGTCCAATTTAACACATTAATATTTCCATCATTGTATCCTGTAAAGGCTGTTAATTCTACCGGCAAAATTTGAGTAGGCACCAAAACAGAAGGCAGTACTACGATTTGCCCGCCAGATGCACAATCTCCATCATTCTGATTAGAAATAATCTGAACAACGTAAGATTTACATTCCGGAAGTATCCAAGTCTGTGCAACATTAGAAGCTGTAGAACCACCTGTAACATCTTCCCAGATTACACAATTTAACAAAGTACTTTGAGGTGCGCCATCACATGGAGTATCGTCTTCAAAAATTGACATTGCTGTTTGTGTATTACAAAATGCACTGCTTCCTCCTACATCTGTAACAGAAAACACCATTGTTACCGTATCTAAACCGTTCACACCACAATCTGTATTAAAGACAAAATAATTTCTGGAATTATTACTTCCAGGCAAGCAATCATAATATAATGGCGCAAGAGTAGCACCATCAATATCCATATTCCAGCATTGAGGCTGATTGTATACTAATGGTGAAGCAACGGCATTACAATTTGGTTTTGGGGGACAAACCGGCGACAAACACAAGCCAAAATTATTGGCTGCAGATGCAGGATTAGTACCCATTGTACCAGCAGAATTATTAACACTAATGTACAATGTTTCACCTGGTGATGCTGCCACACTAAAGTCTACATCATTTGTAAATCCACCAGTTCCGCAACCTATCTGACTCATTGTTCCGCTGCAGGTTGATGATGGTCTGTAAACAGTTACATTCTGTGTATGGTTTAATAAGTTTTCATTCTGCTCATCTCCTTGTACCCGAATCCCATACGCATCATTTGGCACTGTGATTTTAAACCAATAGTCACTGCAGTTAGGTCCGTTACAAGGACTACCCTGTGCGCTTTGTGTGGCTCTGTCTATATTAGGTGAGCCACCTGTAACTACATACTGACCTGTAAAAGAAGATGTGTTGGAAGGACATGGTCCCTGAACTACGGTTCTGATAAATTGTGTAATATCAATTGCACCGCAAGGTTCATCATTGGGCACGGTAGTACCAGCCACAAACGAAGGATCTAAATTACTAACCGTTACGGTGAATGTTCCTCTGTCTATTACTGAAACATCACTTCCATCCACTTGCAGGTAATATTTTCTACCTGGTATCAGACAGGTTAAATCATGAGTTGTTGCCAAATTATTCCTTGGTATGGTTGTAGAACTATTATTTGACAAGCCGGCAAATTGATTGGCTGTTGCACATGATATTGCCGGATTTCCGCTCGGAGCCTGTAATACATTTAAGTCAATATTTAAACCTACTGCAAGAACACCTAATCCACCAAATGTAACTCGTGCTGAACCTGACGGCGGAGCGATAAATGAATACCAAAGCGTTTCATCATAACCGGAAACGGTTGGATCCTGAGTTGCTGATGGTGAAATATTTGGTTCGTTTGGTTGAGTGCCTGCACAAGTATTATCACCTGCCGATGCTGCACCTCCAACTGTAATAGCAATTGCATTACATATATCATCATTCGGTACCGGTGTTGCAACATATGAAATAGAAACATTAAAATTATTTCCGGTTTCATTCAAATCATTTCCATCTACCTGTACATAATATGTTCGATTAGGTTCAGCTTCCCAACAATTTAAACTTAGCGATTGAGAGCCTGTACCAGCTCCTAAATTTAAATTTTGTTTTACTAAAGTTAAATTAGAAAAATTAGGTGTTAATGCCGGACAAACAGCAGAATTCTGACGATAAACTGTTAAACTTGGAGCTATTACATCTGATGGCGAGCCATTATTGGCTACCGTAATAGTATATGTTCCTTTATTGGCATTTGTAGTAAATCTATACCACAATGTTTTATCGTACCCTAGTGCAGTTACATCATTACAATTTCCGCTAACACTTGGCTCACCGCATTCTTCTATTGCACATTGATTATTCTGATTTAAAGAAGAAGCTCCTACTGCAGTAACAACGCCCCAATTGGCAGCACCGCAAATCATATCATTTCCAATAATTGTATTTCCAACATGAGATAATGTAAAGGAGAAATTTCCAACATCAACACCAGGACCATCGTTACCGTCTATTTGTAAATAATATCGTTTAGAATCATCTAAACAACCCCAGGATTCTGTAAGTGAAGCTACCGATGCTGTGCCACTTGCTATTTGATTTAATTGAGACCAAACCGGATCCGGACACCCTGTAATTGCTGACGTACTTGAACGTTCAAACAATACATAATTGTAGCCAACAGATAAATTATTAATGGCAACAGTTCCATCAGATGGTGGAATAAAAGAGTACCATACGGTCTCATCATATCCATCTGATGTAACGTCATCACCAGAGCCTCCTTGATTATTGCTGGTGTTTGGTTCATTTACTTCTTCCCATGAACATCTGTTTGTACCATTAGTTAAGATTGAACTATTCACAGGAATTAAAATTCCTGTAGCATTGCAAATTAAATCATTGCTTGGTCCCGGATTTCCTGAACCATCATCTGAAACAGTAAGTATAAAAGCACCTTGATCCGTTGTAAATGGAATTAAATCATTACCGTCAATTTGAACCCAATAAATAGTATTCGGCAATAAACAGGTAAATGAATTAGAGGCGGAAGAAGTTCCAGTTGACGAAGTTCCTTCCTGAATTAATCTGGCTGATGGTGCTCCAGTAATTCTATGTGTTGCTGGCGCACCATTATTGTAGAATAATCTAAAATTAGGTGAGAAGGTACCTGAAACACTTCCATCATCAGCAACAGTAACTGTAGTAACGCCTGGTTTATTTGGTGTGATAAAATAAAACCAAACTGTCTCATCTTCTGCATTAAATAGAGCTGTGTGTGCAGTTCCATTGTTGCCGCAATTATCTAATCCACCTTGTTCGTTATTTTCACACGTAGCACATCTATTGTGATTATTAGTCGTAAGCGATCCACCTACTGGTAAATTACCTGATTGAATTGGCAGTGCATTTGCTAAATCATCGTTAGATGGTCTTGCTGTTGAAGCGCCATTATCTGATACGGAAACATTGAATGCGCCTTGTTCATCCACTCCTAGTAATCCTAGCAGACCAACATCCCAACCATCACATTGTAAATAATAAATGGTATTAGGTTTTAAACATGGCGCTGTAATTTGTGCATCATGGAACCCATTAGAGAATGGAGATGATTGCAACATATAATCTACACTTGAAAAAGAAGCGCATGATCCGCCTAAATATTCGAATAAAGATATGTTACCATAGAAATCAGAGATTCCGTTTCCTATAACATCCATATTGATAGTAACCTGACCCGGATTTGCACCTGAGTTAAAGTAGAACCAAACTGTTTCATCGTAACAAGACTGATCTGCCAGACATGATTGGCTGGTATTTGGTTCGCTTAATTCCTGAGTGGCACAATTATTATTTTGATTATTGATATTAAGTGCACCACCACTAGTTAAAGTCCCTAAATTAGATGCATTGCAAATATCATCATTTGCAGGTTTTACTGCAGGGCTGCCTCCAACGGATATGGACACATCAAAAGTACCTTCATCCGGACCGAAGCCTGCACAAAGTAAACCACCACTTCCTGTAACGCGTAAGAAATATGTTTTATTCGGTTTCGGACAAGGCAATGTTATGTTTTCAGATTGACCAATACCGGCAATATCTCCTTCTGCAACTTTCAACAAAGGGTTGAATTGTGTAGAAGACAATGCCATCGCATCACAAACTGAAGTTGAATAAGCACCTGAGTATTCAAATAAATCAATATCTACATCAAAACATAATGAAGGTTTTGGATCTGACACAGAAATATTTATTGCACCAGGATTAGCGCCTGTAGTAAACTGATACCAAACCGTTCTGTCCTGATTTATAAAATAACTAACATTCCAGCCTGCAACATCCGGTTCATTTTGTTCTGATGTTGCGCATCTGTTGTTATCATCATTTCTAAATACAGATGCACCGTTTGCAATCGTACCAAAATTAATGGCATCACAAATGCTATCATTATTTTGTGGTGGAATATCGGCACGAGGTCCCATGTTCTGATGTGTAATTCTAAGACGGAATTCGCCGGTTTCTGTAGATGATGGATCTAATGGATTATAGACAGCATTTCTGTCACCATCCACTTGCAAATAATAATATCTGCCAGGCACTAAGCACTCCACATTAAAATCTTCATCCAATGTACTGCTGATGGCAACTAAGCCACCATCATAATCCTGTGCAACTTTTACACCTTGAGCTGCATTTGCGCAATTTGCAAAAGGAAAATCATATAATGCCATTCCGATATCCAAATCATCACTTCCTGCATTTATACCTTCAATTAAAACTTTTCCGGTGGAAGGTGCTCTGAATTTAAACCACAATGTATGTTCCACATCAACAGATCCAAATGAGATAACATCATCATCATTAATTTCGTCTGCTAATTTACCGGGTCCTTCCAGCCATGCTTGAATACTTGCACACTCATTGTTAAAATTAGGAGTTGTAATACTTGCATTTACTGCGAGTGTCGCCGTATTTAATATTTCATATGCCTGACAAACGCTATCATTATTGGATCTCGATGTTCCACCTACATCCTGAACAGAAATCCTGAAATCACCTAATATGTCTTCAGCATTGGCATTACAAGTATATCCTGCATCACCGTCAATCATAATGAAATATTCTTTTCCCGGAATTAAACATTTTACGGTATAATATTCATCATAACCACAGGTTGGGAAGACACCGCATACGCAAACACTTACATATTCATCACTGGCAGGATTTGCTTCATCCAATGCACCGTCAAATCCACTTTCATTATTTGTAACTATTTCGTAGAAACCATATTTATCAAAACAAGTTTGATCAGTCGCATATATTGCCAATTGCAGATTTATATCATCATGCCAGTCAGCATAGCCTTTTATTTGTCCAATATTTTCTGCTCTTATTTTTACTCTACCTGAAGTTGGTGCTATGAAAGAAGCCCAAACTGTATTATCCGTAGAAGAATTTACGGCCTGCCATCTGGATGGTATTTGATCGGTAATGGAAGTTGCGCATCTGTTAGACATTAAATTCCAGGATAAAGAGCCATAACCTACACCTGAACCTTGAACTGGCAAAACTCTGGCAAAACAAGGTTCATCATTAACAAATGCCGGTTGATTTCCGGTAGTTCCGTTTAGTGGACTTGAAGGATCTATACTACCTAAACTGGCATCTGCTACCGTTACTGTAAAATTACCGCTAATGCAATCTCCTGCATCAAATAGATCACATGCAAAATACTGACCGCCATCCACTTGTAAATAATAAGTTTTATCAGGATCTAGACAGGTAACTAAGAAACTATTTCCTTCATTACACAATAAACTATTTCCGCATGTATTATAGATATCATAGTAAGTGGTAGATATTCCACCAGCTTCTAATTCTTCCTGTATGCCGTGATCCTGAGCCAATCTTGGTGTCCATAAGTAACGCAAATCAGCACAATGATTTTGAGCTGGTGTCGCAACCGTGCTTCCGGACACTAGTTCACCCAATACAGGTTCCCAACAAGCTATTTGAATATCCAAGTCGTTATCCAATCCGCCTCCGGTACCTGACACTGCTGTTACTCTGATGGAACCTGATACTGGTGGT
>JBIKPT010000139.1:0-7881 GCA_044357355.1 Chitinophagales bacterium | reverse complement strand
GCAGGTCATTTATCAAACCATAGGAAATTTGCATATTGCCTGTCCGGATAATTTAGGTGACTGGTATTTTACCGGCGACTATCCAACACCAGGCGGTAACCGCGTTGCACTCATTGCTTTTATTAATTACATGGAAGGCAAGAATGTGAGAGCGTATTAATAGAAAACTAGATTTTAGATATGAGAATTAAGATTTCTTCGTCTAAAAATCTTGGTTCTGTAATCTAGAAATCCAATAATGAAAAACGTTTATTTCTTTAGTGGTCTTGGCGCAGATGAACGTGTGTTTTAGTATTTATGATTATTTATAATGCGAATGAAATTTATAAAATAATAAGTAACTGTATATAGGTATTTTAAAGTTATAAATAGCCTGTAAAACTTAAAATATTAAATTATTTTATTGCTTTTGCAACTCTTTCTGTATATTTTTACTCTTACATAAAATCCCTTTATGAGAAAATATATCCTTTTTCTTTTGGCTGTTATGGTATGCAATACTGTTGTTTCTGCGGCTCAGTTATATAATGACGAAGGTGTAAAATTAAACCATATCGTTATAAAAGAAAAAGCTGTATTTGTCCACGCAATGAATAAAAATGTTATTATTTGGAAAAGTACATTTGAATTGACAAACGACAGCAAAAAAGCAATTGCAATTAGAATTCCTTGTTATCTAACGTATGCATATGCTTACTTAAATCCTACTGAAATTTCCATGGTGCAAAAATATGTACCTGAATTTAAACTGAGTGATGCCTATAAAAATTATGTAGCTAAAAAACCCAGAATGGTCAACGCAAAACATAGTATTATCAGCGAAAAATATTTTGCCACCATAGATAATTTTGACCTTCGTTCCGCTACTATGAACTGGGATTTTAAATTTAATTTCTGTTATTAATACTGCTCTTTCTCGTTCGGGAAATCTTTACTTTTTATATCAGCAATATATTGTTGCGTAGCCTTTTTGATATCGTCATACAAATGAAGATACTGGCGTAAAAAACGTGGTTTAAATTCATGTGTAATTCCCAGCATATCATGCGTCACCAATACTTGTCCGTCTACGTGAGAACCGGCACCAATACCTATTACAGGAATGGAAATACTTTCAGATACTTTTTTTGCCAAAGCAGCAGGTATTTTTTCCAGCACCAGCGCAAAACAACCAATGCTTTCCAGGTATTTGGCATCTTCCATTAAGCGTTCCGCTTCTTCCTCTTCTTTGGCACGAACCGTGTAGGTGCCGAATTTATAGATAGATTGAGGTGTTAAACCTAAATGTCCCATCACCGGAATGCCGGCAGTCAATATTCGGATGATAGATTCGCCCACTTCTTTGCCACCTTCCAGTTTCACGCCATGTCCGCCTGTTTCTTTCATAATTCTTATCGATGCATTTAAGGCTTCGCGCGAATTTCCCTGATACGAACCAAACGGTAAATCTACCACTACAAAACAACGTTTCACCGCACGCACCACACTTTGTGCGTGGTAAATCATCTGGTCCAGTGTGATTGGCAAGGTTGTTTCATGGCCTGCCATTACATTAGAAGCAGAATCGCCAACCAGCAATATATCTATACCGGCATCATCCAGTATTTTTGCCATAGAAAAATCATAGGCTGTCAGCATGGAAATTTTTTCTCCGCGCTCTTTCATTTCGCGCAACTTTTGAGTGGTAACGCGTTTTATTTCAGGTTGTGCTGATGACATAAGCTTGGTATTATTTAATGAACAAATATATTGGCCTAAATTTAGATGTTTTATTCAGTATTTGCAATGAAAGCATTAAATATGACCATTATCATGGATTACTTAATAATGATTTAGCAATCAGTTTTGTACCTTTGAATGTTTAAATTTCAATAAAATGAACTTTCTCAATAATAATATGTCGATACACGATTTGGTGGAATTTGGTAAATCACATCATGATGAATATGTGAATGCTAAACCTTTTCCAAGCGGATATTTCGATAATTTATTTAATCCTGAAATACTTCGTACCATTATTAGTGAGTTTCCGGAAATTGGAAAAGCAAAGGAAGACATAAAATACGAAAATCCAAATGAGCTGAAACTGGCTACAAAAGGTGAATACAGGTTCGGACCAGTTACAAAAGAATTTGTTCATTTTTTAAATTCACAGCCTTTTCTGGAATTTTTACAAAACCTGACAGGTATCAAAGAAACACTGATTCCTGATCCTTATTTTGAAGGTGGAGGATTTCATGAAATAAAACCAGGCGGTTATCTGAAAATGCACGTAGATTTTCATAAAAATAAATTGACAAAACTGGACAGACGTTTAAATATCTTACTCTATTTAAATGAAGACTGGAAAGAAGAATATGGTGGATATTTCGAATTGTGGGAAAAAGATATGAGTAAATGTGTAGCCAGAATTCTGCCAACATTCAATCGTTTGGCCATGTTTTCTACTACTGATTTTTCCTGGCATGGCTTGCCGGATCCGTTAACGTGCCCGCCCGACAGAAGCCGACGCTCTATTGCTTTATATTATTACACCAACGGTCGACCGGAAGGCGAAGTAAATGTAGGTGATAAAGCTAGAATCACTACTACCTTCGCTACCAGAGACGGGCAAGATTCAGGTAAAATGAAAATATTCAATTCAATGGTTAATTTAGCAAACGATTTATTGCCGCCAATTGTAGTTAAAATCATCAAGAAATTCAGAAATACTTAATTATATAAATGAAAAAGGTCATCAATTTTTTAATATTTGCGTTTGCACGTGTTCAACATATTTTCTATTTGTTTATCGCAAGATTGTTGAATAAAGAATATCAGATGGTAACACCGGGTGCAACCTATGCACCGTGGGTCTTGGATAAAGAGTTTTTAGCTATTTATACTAAAGTAAAAAAGAATTCGTTACTGAATTTTTATCAGGCCTGGGAATTATGGAAGCTGGCGGAAAATGCTGCTTCAAAAGAAGGAAATGTTCTGGAAGTAGGTGTGTGGCGTGGCTCCAGCTCGATCATGATGGGCTCAAAGCTGAAACAAATGGGCAGCAATAAAACCATATTTTCATGCGATACCTTTGAAGGTGTGGTGAAAGCCGGTACCTCAGAAGATAATCATTATAAAGGTGGCGAACACAGCGATACGTCTCTGCAATTTGTAAAAAATCATGTAGAAAAAGAATTTGGTCTAAATAACGTTCAGTTATTACAAGGTATTTTTCCGGATGATACTGGTCATATAGTGCAAAATGAAAAATTCTGTTTAGTACATATTGACGTAGATGCTTATGTATCTGCCAAAGATATCATGGACTGGGTTTGGGAACGTATGTCTGTTGGCGGCGTAATTGTATTTAACGATTACGGTTTTCCGTTAACCAAAGGAATAACGTTGCTCGTAAATGAATATTTACAGAGACCGGATGCCGTTAGAATACACAATCTAAATGGTCACGGAATTATTATAAAAATTAAATAAACAGAAGATTGGAAAATATAATAAAGTGCCCTTGTTGTTTAAGTGTGAATGTAGCAGAGAATGGCCGGTTGACCGATTATTATGTCAGCAACGAATCCTTTCAGTTGTCCATATGCCAGGATTGCGGTTTTGTGTATACAAATCCTCGACCGGATGCATCTGAAATAGGAAAATATTATCAGTCGGCAGATTATATGTCGCATAATACATCAAGTTCCTCATTGTTTCATAAATTGTACAGACTGGTAAGGAATTACATGTACAATAAAAAGCTAAGTCGTATTTCCGCACATTTGAACAGAAATATACAGGCATCTACCATTTTAGATTATGGTGCTGCGTCAGGTAATTTTTTATCGTATTGTATTTCAAAAGGGGTTACCCAGGTCTCTGGTGTTGAACAGGATGCCACTTGCAGGAAAATAGCGTTGGAACAACATGGCGTTTTCTTAAAACCAGAATCGGAGTTGCCGGATTTTAAAGATGCTGCTTTTGATGTAATCACTTTGTGGCATGTTTTAGAACATGTTCATAATTTAGATGAAACCATCCGAAATTTTTACGACAAACTAAACGAAAAAGGAGTTTTAGTGATAAGTGTTCCTAATATATATGCCCTGGATTGTAAAATTTATAAAGAATACTGGTCAGCTTATGATGTACCTCGTCATTTATATCATTTTAACACTAAAACCATAAGCACACTGATGGAACGCCATGGTTTTAAGCTGGATAAAACCTATCCTTTAATCTTTGATTCCTATTATATTTCGCTGCATAGTGAATGGTATATGAAAACCGGAAAGCTGAGCGCCATCTTACGAGCAATTAAGAACGGATTTTTAAGTAATTTTTCTGCTCGAAAAACAAATAATTACTCCAGCCTGATTTATATTTTCACTAAAAATTAAAAAAAAGTCCTGAATTTCTTCAGGACTTGTTGACCGACAAGGATTCGAACCTCAACTAAAAGCACCAAAAACTTCTGTGCTACCGTTACACCATCGGTCAGTTTCGGAGTGCGAATTTATAGCTTTTTTTTACAAAAAAGAAAATTTTTCATGGTTGATGCATTAAAAAAACTTTATTTAAGTTATTTTCAGTAACATTTAAACAATTTTATTTTTTTTTGTGTTATTAAATTTTATGTTAAAATTCATTAAAGCTATAGTTTTAATTCTTGCCGCTATTTCCATAACTGGTATTATCTATCTGGCTTATCTGTATTTTGAACCAATAAAAGACATTGCTATACAAAAAACGGATGCTCAGTTAACGGAACAAATATTTATTAACGATTTTATAAAAGATCATAAAAATGCAGATAGTTTGTATAAAAATAAAATAGTGGAACTAACCGGAAAGGTGAAAAAAATTGAAACACAAGATAGTGTCAGTACACTGGTTTTTGATAATGGCGGCAATTTTATAATCATTGCAAATTGTATATCTTCGGGTAATAATGAGTTAAAGCAACTTAAAGAAGATACTAACATAACAGTAAAAGGCATCTACAGCGGTTATATCATAAATGATGATAACTTCATGATACCTGCAGAAATTAAGATAGACAAATGCACATTGGTAAAGTAATACATAGCATAAAACAAGTTGTTTTAATAACGGCATGTTTGCTGGCAGTTTTTTCCTGTACACATGAGCCAGATAAGGTAGATCTGGTAGTTCCGGAGCCGGTACCATTGCCGGCCTGCGAACCTAATAAGGTATACTTTGTAAATGACGTAATGCCATACATTAATTCCACTTGTGCAGTACCGGGTTGCCATGATAATAAAGGTCCTGCAGCTTATATTGATTTATCCAGCTACGATGCCATCATGAATTCTAAAGTAAGAGATGTCAGCATCATAAAACCAGGAGATCCTTTGAACAGTAAAATATGCCGTGTTTTCTTTTTGTTGGATTTAGTGCCTATGCCGCCACCTTTTAATTACGGAATGCCAACTCAAGGTAGAGACAACTTAATAAAATGGGTACAAGACAGTGCTCGCAATACAGCCTGTGAAGGTCGTTGCGATACAGTAAATTATTCTTTCCGAAGAAATATCGCGCCGCTAATAAATAAATATTGCACAGGTTGCCATTTTGGAAATTATAATTCCGGAAATGTATTGCTGACAAATTACAGAGAAATTAAAGCAATGGTCGACAGCAATAAATTGTATCAATCAATAACAGCCACTGAAGGTGTGCAGAAGATGCCTACCGGTGTGGTTTCCATGCAGCCATGTGAAATCATTCAAATACGAAAATGGATTGAAAATGGCGCACTGAACGATTAAGTATGATAAAAAGATTGTTTTACATAGGTACATGTTGTTTGGTAATGGGTTTTTCACTCATTACAACATCTTGTTATTTTGACAAGGAAGAAAGGTTATATCCAGATTTGCCATGTGATACCACTTCGGTTATGAGTTATTCCGAAGATGTGGTGCCGATTCTATCTGTTAATTGTTACACTTGTCACAGTCTGGTAAATGCACCTGTCTACGGTGAAGGGTTGGTGTTGGAAGGCTATGCTAATCTCAGAACATATATGGCAGAATATCCTGATATATTAATAAATTCTGTAAAGCAAAATGGTCAAGCACTTGCGATGCCAAGAGATGCAGCCAAATTAGATAAATGTTCAATCAGTAACATTGAAGTTTGGATAAAACAAGGTCAAAAAAATAATTAAACAAAGCAAAATTATGTCAAAACAAACTATTCTAATTTTTACCATGATTTGCTTGCTGCAAAGTGTGTTTGCTCAAGGTGAAAAATATTTTACCAGAAATGCAACAGTCACTTTCACTTCAATTGCTCCTGTCGAAAAGATTATATCTTCTAATAAAGTTTCCAATTGTATCTTAGATACTCAAACTGGTGATTTAGCATTGAAAGTGGTTGTAAAAAGCTTTGAGTTTGAAAAACAAGCGATGGCAGATCATTTCAACAACGATTATCTGAATTCAGATAAATTTCCAAATGCTACTTTCGATGGGAAAATAACGACACCGGTAAACTATACAAAGAATGGTAAATATGAAGTGGTTGTAGACGGTAAATTAACCATTCATGGAGTCACAAAACCTGTGAAACAATCCGGAATCATTGAAGTAAATGCTTCTAAAATAACCGCTAAATCAAAATTTACCATCAAATTGTCAGACTATGGTATCATCGTACCGAATGATTATCTCAAAAAAATCAGCAATATGGTAGATATTGAAGTTAATGCATCATTGACACCTTACGTTCGATAAAGACAACCTATGCAAAGAATCATTGTACTTCTTTTATTGTTCAATTTGTTTGATGCACATGCACAACAATACGATACCATTTATAAAGTTCGTTATGATACGGTTTTTGTACTGCGCAATGATTCCGATATTACAGAAAATGAGACAGATATAGCTGCAGCATCATCCTTGCTGGATGAGTTAGATGCCATTCAATCTGAAGAAACACCGCCACCAAATCCGAAAAAGACATTCATATACAATACATTCGGCGGTACACATTTAATAAACGGACAAACCATAGAAACCATCAATAAAAAAACGATGGCTATGATAATTTCACATCGTTTTGGAAGAGTAAATGGTGGCTGGCGAGAATTTTTCGGATTAGATCAGGCTTCCATCCGATTGGGTTTTGAATATGGAATCTTAGATAATCTGACAGTTGGGCTCGGTAGAAGCAATTACAACAAAACATTTGATGGATATGTAAAGTATCGTTTTCTGGAGCAAAAGCAAAAAGGAATGCCTTTGTCGATGTGTTTCTTTACGAATATGGCCATCAGTACCGCAAAATATTCAAATCCTAACCGGAAAAATTACTTCAGTTCAAGATTGTCTTACACATTTCAGTTAATGATTGCACGTAAATTCAACGATTGGTTTTCACTGCAACTGATGCCGACGGTTGCCCATAAAAATCTGGTAACCACGCTGCAGGAAAAAAATACCATGTTTGTGTTAGGAACCGGATTGCGTGTAAAGCTTTCCAAAAGAATGCATTTCATGGCAGAATATTACGCAAGAATCGGAAACAAAAGCAGCAGAGCAGGCTATCAGGATGCCTTCGCATTAGGTTTGGATATCGTTACAGGCGGGCATGTTTTTCAGTTTCAGATTACCAATGCTCAGGCAATGTACGAAACAGGTTTCCTCAGAGAAACCACCGGTAAATTCTGGAAAGGTGATATTCATGTTGGCTTTAATATTTCCAGAACCTGGGGCGTCGGTAAAAAAGCGAAACAGGAACGCAAAGAGAAGAAAGCAAAAAAGAAAGCAGCCAAGCTTTCAGAGGGAACTTCTTACCATTAACAGACTGTTTAGCCTGAATTTTCAATTCGTTATTAACATTCACATTTATTCACATCTCATAAAA
>JBIKPT010000138.1:0-7891 GCA_044357355.1 Chitinophagales bacterium | reverse complement strand
ATTATAAATATACAAGGAGATGAACCACTTATAAATCCAAATCAAATTGATGAATTGGCAAATTTATTTCCAGATGAACAGGCAGAAATTATAACACAGGTTGCAATTGAAACGGATTTATCATTGTTAGAGAACAAGAATGCAGTAAAAGCAATCTTAGATGAAAATTGTTATGCGCTTGATTTTAAGCGTACTCTATCAGAAACCATACTAGTTTCAAGTTCATTTTTCAGACATATTGGCATTTATGGGTTTAAGACGGTTGTTTTAAAGAAGATTGTCCAGCTTTCACCAACAAAAAATGAGTTGGAAGAACATCTTGAACAACTACGATGGATTGATAACAAATTCATTATCAAAGCAGGTATAACAAAATATAAAAGTATTAATATAGACACGAAAGAAGATTTGGAAAAAGTGATTAACTATGTTGAATCGTTTGGATTATAATCCAGCCACCAATTCTTTTGCCATAAATGGCGACAACGCAACACCCATTCCATTACAAGCCATAATGTAGTTTGTATAGGCGTTCAATTTCATCATCAATGGTGCTTTACTTTCTGAAAACCCCATAATACCTTGCCATTCGTGTTCTATTTTATAAGCATAATCAGGTAATATTATTTCATTAAGTTTATCTTTTAAATCATTTATAATCATTGCATTATTCTCAAACTTAGTGCTTGTTTCAGTTTGAAAATCCAGATTTCTTCCGCCACCAAACAAAACCCGCTTGCCTACATTTCTAAAATAATAGTAACCTTCATCAAAATGAAAACTTCCTTTAAATGGTAAATCTTTAATTTCATTCGTTATAATAACTTGACCGCGGCCTGGTTTTACCGGGACATCCGTCATAATTTCATTTATAAATGCATTGGTGCACAATGTAATACAATCAGATTTCAAAGTAACAGTACCACCAATAGCATTAACTATTTCCACTAAATTGCCTTGAATGTTCTTCACCTCTGCGCCAGTATGTATCTGAATATTGTTTAATTGCAACAAATTCCAGTAATGCTGCATCATTTTGCCTGAATCAATTTGAGATTCTAAAGGACAAAACAACAACTGCCGGACATTTCTGAATCCAAACTGGGCCATATCAGATGAAATATCCAAAAAGACAGTCGACTTAAAATAAGACATCAGAGTTTCATTGAGCGCTTCCAGCTCCACTTTTGATAACGGATTTGAGAAAATCAACTCATAACCACCAAGTGATGTTAGTCCGATATGATCAGAACCGAGTCGCGAGATTAAGATCTTTAATCCTTCGTATCGGTTTGAAATAATATCCAACGCTTTTTGTGGTCCGTGTAATTTAAAGTCGCTAATTATTTCAGTTGGTGAGCCAAAACACGCAAAACCAGCATTTTTAGTGGAAGCACCTGTTGGAAAAAGTCCACGTTCCAGCACAACTATCCTAGCTTTAGGATATTTCAATCTCAATTCATAAGCAACCGAGCAACCCATAATGCCTGCTCCTGCCACTATAAAATCGTATTCTAAATATGTCTGTTGTTCCCAGAATGAAAGCATTTGTCTGTTACAATAAATATTAATTGTGTTTCTAAAAATACTAAAATGAGATAAGGGAAACAAAAAAACGCATCAGATAATTTATCCAATGCGTTTTTCTTCGTAGCGGGAACAGGACTCGAACCTATGACCTTCGGGTTATGAGCCCGACGAGCTACCAACTGCTCCATCCCGCGATGTGGTACAAAATTACATTCTTTTGTGTGAATACCAACATTAATTTTGAGTAAAGAATAAGATTTTTTGTAATTAGACTTTTTATAAGTGAAAAATGACACAGAATTCAAGCATAAATAATGCTTAATATCCTTATAAAATAAATTATATACTGTACCGACTCAAAGTGTTGTATGTTAATAACTTTTAGATACAACCTGAATTATAAAAAATAAATTATTTTTTGTATCTTACATGTCATACTTAAATAATAGAAAGTATATTATTAAAAAAACACAAGATGAACGAGACAAAGAACAAATACCTGTTTGGAGCAAAACTAAGTATTCTGAACGGAAAAGAAATTAAAGTAAAAATAGTTGAACATTCTGGTACTGTAACAGAAGGTGTGGTAACTGCGTATACAAGAGGTGGTTATGATGCAAAGGGAAATATTATAAAACCAGGTACCGGTATTAGTAATTCCAAAGGCGTTTCTAAAATTGATATAGATAACATTGAGCAGTTATTTTACAATCAGTAACTATACGTTTTTAGTATAGAAAACTAAATTTATAAAACATTTGATATCCGCACATTAATATCTCTTGATTCACAAAAGGAGCATTAAAAAGAGAGAATATGCTGAATAAATCTTTGTGAAAAATCAAAATCTGGAGGACAAGGTTTTACGACTTTTTTAGCATTATTAAAATTACTATTTTCTGAAATAGAATAAAGGAAATCAAACTAAAAAAATAAGGCTTTATCTGTATTTTTACATCTACAATAAAAATAGCAGGTATCTCATAAATGGCAGTTCAAAAAATAAACACAGATGAATTCTTACAGCTTGCAAAAACTTATCCGGTACTCGATGCGAGAAGCCCTGGTGAATACACGCATGCCCATATTCCCGGGGCTATAAATTTTCCTCTTTTCTCGGATGAGGAACGCAAAGTAGTCGGTACAGCCTACAAACAGGAAAGCCGTCAAACAGCCATTAAAATAGGGTTAGATTATTTTGGTCCTAAGATGCGTGGTATGGTCGAAACAGTTGAACAGCTGGTGGAAAGCAGAAACTCCTCTAAAAAGGCAGTACATGAAACAGCTGTAAATAAAACAATTCTGGTGCACTGCTGGCGTGGAGGTATGCGAAGTGCGGCCATAGCCTGGCTTCTGGATTTATACGGTTTTACCGTATACACATTGTCAGGCGGATATAAAGCATACCGAAACTGGGCTATACAGCAGTTTGAAAGAGCGTACAATTTCAAGATTATTGCAGGCAATACCGGTAGCGGTAAAACATTACTGCTGGATGCTTTAGCTAAGGAAGGATTTGCTATTGTTGATTTAGAAGGACTGGCAAGTCACAAAGGCTCTGCATTAGGTGCATTAGGACTTGGGCCACAACCATCACAGGAAATGTTTGAAAATATACTGGCGGAATCCTTAGTGAATGCAAAGAGCGGAAAAGATAAAACATCTATTTTTCTCGAAGATGAAAGTCAGCGTATCGGAGACCTGCAAATTCCGAATTCCCTGTGGTACACTATGCGCAAAAGCAATTTATACTTTATAGATATACCTTTTGAAGAACGTTTGAATTATCTGACAAAAGATTATGGAATTCATCCAAAAGAAAAACTGGTAAATGCTATTATCAGAATTCAGAAAAGATTAGGTGGCCTGGAAACAAAGAATGCCATAAACTTTCTGTTAGAAGATAAACATAAGGAAAGTTTCAGGATACTGCTCGCCTATTACGACAAGTATTATAAAAAAGGATTAAATGCCCGGGAAAATTTAGAAGATTTAATGACAACAATAAAAGCAGAAACTGTTGATACAAGAAAAAACGTGCAACTGCTCATAAACAAACTAAACGAATGGAACCAGTAAAACTGACACAATATTCTCATGGCGCAGGTTGCGGATGTAAAATTTCTCCGGGGATTTTAGATAAAATATTAAAAGGGAATATTGCTATGCCTGACAATGACAAACTCATCGTCGGCAATCACAGCAAAGATGATGCTGCTGTTTATGATTTAGATAACGGAACAGCCTTAATTTCAACCACCGACTTCTTTATGCCCATTGTCGATGACCCGTTTAATTTCGGAAGAATTGCCTCGGCAAATGCTATCAGTGATGTATATGCCATGGGCGGAAAACCTATACTGGCTATTGCTATTCTGGGATGGCCAATTAATAAATTGTCCCCTGAAATTGCTCAGCAGGTAATTGATGGAAGCCGTAGCATTTGTAAAGAAGCCGGCATTGCACTGGCGGGCGGACACAGCATCGATTCACCGGAACCCATTTTTGGATTAGCGGTAAGTGGTATAGTACCTATAGAACATATCAAACAAAATAATCAAGCTACAGTTGGTGATGTACTATTTTTAACAAAACCATTAGGTGTGGGTATTTTAACGACCGCAGAAAAGAAATCTATCTTGAAAGAAGAACATATAAACCTTGCTGCAAACCAAATGATGCAGCTCAATAAAATCGGGGAAGCATTAGGTAAATTATCTTGCGTTACGGCTATGACAGATGTTACCGGTTTCGGATTATTGGGACATCTCACTGAAATGGCAGAAGGAAGCGGACTAACGGCTGTGATAAATTTCCAGCATGTCCCTTTGATTACCCCTAGCATTTTTGAATATATTACACAGGGTTCTGTACCGGGAGGCACCAGTAGAAACAGAGATAGTTACGGAACTAAAATTGCTCCGCTTACAGAAGAACAATGGGCAATATTGGCGGATCCGCAGACAAGCGGTGGTTTGCTGATTGCTGTAAAAAAAGATGAAACAGATGATGTCATTAGCTTATTAAAAGAAAACGGATTAGAAAAATTCGCCTTACCTCTCGGTTACCTGAAAAACAAAAGTGAATATACTGTAGAACTGAATTAATAAGAACCAAATTACAACTGCTAAACTTTTGTAAATTAAAAGCGTATTTCAATGCATGCATTGAAACTTTAACACAAAAAAAACAATACCTAATTTCTAATCCATTAGATTTAGGTGAAGATTAATTTAACCTGATCATTATGGCACAAAAAGAAAATAAATCCAAAAAAGAAAATAAATATCCATTAGCTGCTTATTTTGAATATTACAATCAGCTTCTGGATTCATCCTTTGGTAAAGCACTTAATCTCCGGAAAATTTCGGAAAGGTTTGTCTACGAGGGAACCAAAAATGGCATTAAAATATCTAATACCGCTTCAAAAGTATTTAAAGGTTCCGGCAACGGGAAAGCAGAACGCCTGGAGCCAGGAACAAACGTTGACTTGTTTGATTTAAGCTACAACGAAGATCAGCTGATGATACAGCAGACGATTGAGCAGTTTGCCGTTAAAATGAGAAGTGCTGCCGAAAAAACTGACGACGCTTTTTGTATTGAGGAAGAACTTTGGAATGATTTTAATGAGCTTCAGCTCGCCTTCCTTCAGGTACCTGAATCACTGGGTGGAATAATGAAAGACAAATCTACCGTAACACAAATGATGATGGTAGAAACACTGGCACATGGAGATCTGGGGCAGGCATTGGCCTTTTTCACCAGACACAGCCTTTTAAACGCCATCATAAACTGGGGAACGGATATTCAGCAGAAGGATCTGGTTCCTGAATTTTTACAGGAGAAACCTGTTATGGCCAGTATTGCCGTCAATGAACCAACTCCTTTATTTTCTCCTTTTGAACTCAATACAGTTGCTGTAAAAGAGGGTACAGAATATATTTTAAACGGCAAAAAAAACATGGTACCGATGGGTGAAACATGTTCTTATTTTTTAGTAGCTGCTAAAACTCTAAACAACACCAATGAGCTTTTCATTGTGAGTAAAGAAAGTAAAGGACTAACTGTTACTTCAGAAAGAAGTATGGGATTGAATGCTGCGCAATTATGTGAGTTAAACTTTGAAAATGTAAGAGTTGATGAAACTGCCATCTTAGGCGGAAATGATAGCATCCCCTATAATGAGTTTATCAATTACTGCAAACTTGGCTGGTGCGCATTAGCAGTAGGTTGTTGCCAGGCTGTTTTAGATTATGTCATTCCTTATGCCAATGACCGTTATGCTTTCGGCGAACCCATCAGTCATCGTCAGGCGGTGGCTTTTATGATTGCTGATATAAAAATAGAACTGGAAAGTATGAGAATACTGACACAACGCGCTGTTGCAAGAGCAGAACAGGGACTGGGCTTTGAAAAAGAAGTTTATCTGGCACATCTTCTTTGCAGTGAAAAAAGCATGCAGATTGGCAGCAACGGTATTCAGTTATTAGGCGGGCATGGTTTCATCCGCGATTTTCCGGTGGAAAGGTGGTATCGGGATTTGAGAGCAGTTTCCATTGCATTTAACGGATTACATTTATAACAGAAAAATCATTCAACATGAATTTAGAAATTCCAAAAAAATATAAAGGCATACAGAATTTTGCAACCATAGCTGCAAAAACAATTTTCAGACCCGTTTCCAGGAAATACGATGTAGGTGAACATGAATATCCGGTAGAACTGGATTTATTTGCAGCAGGTTTGAATGGCATGAATGACGGCTCTGAGGGTTCTTTAGGTGGTGCTGCCACTAAAAGAGAAACTGTTAATGACGGACAGGTAAGAAATGGCGCTAATATGGCAAACTGTATTAATATTCAGGCAATGTGTTATGGTGATGTGGGTTTGTTGTTATCCATTCCCGGCCAGGGATTAGGTAATTCAGCAATTAGTGCTGTAGCGAACCCTGAACAGTTAAAACGATTTTCTAAATCCTGGGCGGCTATGGCCATTACCGAACCCAACTGCGGTTCTGATTCTTCTGCCATTACTACATCAGCAAGAAAAGAAGGTGATTATTATATTCTGAATGGAGAAAAAATTTATGTGACCTCCGGTGAACGTGCCAATGCGGTGGTGGTTTGGGCAACACTGGATAAGGCTATTGGTAAAGCAGCCATAAAATCATTTGTAGTAGAGAAAGGAACACCAGGCATGGAAGTAGTGCGGCTGGAGAAGAAAATGGGCATCAGGGCTTCCGATACGGCAGCAATCGTATTTACCGAATGTAAGGTACCGGCTGAAAATTTATTAGGCTCGCCTGAAATTGATATTAAAAAAGGATTTGGCGGCGTAATGGAAACATTTGATAATACCAGGCCATTTGTGGCATCTATGGCAAATGGTGTGGCGGAAGCTGCCTTAGAAAGAACCAAACAATTATTAGCAGATAAAATTAACCTGGATTACAGAACACCCGTCAATAATGTTAAATCTGTGGAAGCAGAATTGTACCGGATGGAAGCAGAATACGAAGCAGCAAGATTACTGACACTAAAAGCTGCCTGGATGGCTGACAACCGCAAACCCAATTCTCTGGATGCCTCTATTTGCAAAGCTAAAGCCGGAAGAATTACCAATCAGCTGACCTTGAAATGTGTGGACCTATGCAGTTCACTTGGATATTCCTACAAGGAGCTGATAGAAAAATGGGCAAGAGATTCTAAAATCCTGGATATATTTGAAGGCACTCAACAAATTCAACAATTAATAATTGCAAGAAGATTACTGAATAAATCTTCAGCTGAACTGAAATAACGTTTATGCCTAAAGCAGAACTAGCTAAAAAGAGAATAGGTTTTGGTGAGTTGATTTTCAAACTTCCGGAAGTGGTAAAAGATTTACCGAAAATTCTGAATGCCTTATATTACAATTTCACCATTACACCTGATTCTGCTGTCTCTATTGGTGAACTATTCCATAAAACGGTAAAAAAATATCCTTCTAATATTTGTTTGTATTATGAAGATAAAAGCTGGACATATAAAGCATTCAATGCATGGATAAATCGTTTAGCCAATCAGTTTCTGAAAGCCGGATTTAAGAAAGGTGATGTGGTGGCAGTGATGCTGGAAAACAGCCCTGAATTGCTGGCGATATCAATGGCAATGGCAAAAATTGGAGGCGTGGCGGCATTGATTAATACGGCACAGAAACATAAAACTCTTTTACACAGCCTGCAACTTGCAAAACCTAAACTTATTATAATTGGAACAGAATTTACGGAGCATTTTGAAAACATAAAAGAGGAAGCAAACTTCCCGGATAATATAATTGTTCTGGCTGAGTATGACACCAAAAAAGAATCTAAAAAAAATAA
>JBIKPT010000137.1:0-7926 GCA_044357355.1 Chitinophagales bacterium | reverse complement strand
TCCTCGCCTGGATTTGCTGTTTTGTCGATATTTTTTCCAACTACATCATTTTGCTGTGCAAATGACAACAGTGAAAGTGAAAGTGAAAGTGAAAGTGCTATTAGTTTTTTCATCAATAAATTATTAGGCTGCTAAATTAGTGAATAAAATGGTGGGAATATTACAAAAGGAATCAAACATTTCGTTCATGCAAACTCACATTTGCAGCACATAATACCAATTCTCCTTCTTCTCCACTTTTTAACTCAGCAGCATTGCCTTCGTCGGTATCTATATGCATTTCTAATTTAAATTTATCGGAAACACGGATGAGTACATTTTTAAACGTTAACGGTCGTTCTTCATCGTCAATATCCAAACTCACCACATCTTTGTCCTGCACACCAAAAATAGCTGCATCATTTGGATGCATGTGTATGTGTCGCCAGGCAACAATAACACCTTCCGGAATAGTAATAGTTGCGCCATCTTTACCAATTAATGTAATGCCTGGCGAACCTTCCGTTTTACCACTTTCGCGAACCGGTGCATCTATACCTAAAAAGAATTCATCTGTTTTAGAAATCTCTACTTGATCTTTAGGACGCAACGGACCGAGAATTCTGACGTTTTCAATCTTATTTTTCTTACCTACCAAAGTAACCGTTTCGTTAGCAGCAAATTGTCCTGGTTGCGACAAGGGTTTATATTCCGTTAGCTCATAATCTTTACCGAATAAGACATCCGCAGTTTCGCGCGACAGATGGACGTGGCGAGCGGAAATAGCAATCGGAATTTTTGGAACGCAGTTTACTTTGTTTTTTTCTTCTACAATTTTCTGTGTTTCTAGCGCAATAGCTAATTGTTCGTCGGTTTTTACAGCCAACACTTTTACGCGTGCATTCTCGTCAGAAATATTCACTACATCTGTTTCCTTAGATAATTTTACCGAGTCATTTTTATGTTCATCTATTTTGATTCCTAAAAAATCCATACCGGTGCAAATTCTGTTTCTGATTACTGCACTGTTTTCGCCGATTCCGGCTGTAAATACTAATACATCTAAGCCATTCATCACTGCCGCATAAGCACCGATATATTTTGTAATACGATGCGTAAACACCTGAATAGCGATACGTGCATCTTCGTTGCCTTCTTCTGCTTTTTGAATTAGATCTCGCATATCATTACTCAAGCCACTTAAGCCGGCAAGTCCGGATTTTTTATTTAAAAAATCTTCCACTTGTTTGGCTGTCCAGTTTTCATTATCCTGTAAGAATGTAATTAATCCGGGATCAACATCACCACTACGCGTGCCCATCATCAAACCTTCCGTTGGCGTCAAACCCATAGATATTTCTACACTTCTGCCGTATTCGATGGCACAGATACTGGCACCGCTACCTAAATGACAGGAAATTATTTTCAGGTTTTTTACATCTTGCTTTAAAAACTTTCCAACTTTTTCAACAATATATTTATGGCTGGTTCCGTGAAAACCATAGCGTTTGATATTGTGTTTTTGAGCTATGTTTTTATCTATCGCATAATGCCTGGCACGATTAGGCAATGTCTGATGAAATGCGGTATCAAATACGGCAACATTTGGAATATCCGGAAAAACTTCTTTAGCTTTTTGAATACCGATTAAATTAATTGGGTTGTGCAAAGGAGCCAAAGCAATTAATTTTTGTATGGCTTGTTCCACTTTATCATCAATTAAAACAGGCTGACTGTATTCGCTGCCACCATGCACTACTCGATGACCAATGCCGATAATAACCTTATCGTTTAATGCTTCTTTTATAGAAAGTAAACCTACAGATAAGATAGCATCAATAGTTGGTTCGCCATCATATGCTATGTTATTTTTATTAAGCTGCAATACCGGTGCAGCAGGAATACGTTCTGCACTAAAAGAAATCAGGGTGCTTTGTGAATTTGAATCTATTACATCTGCTTTGATGGAGGAACTACCACAATTTATAACTAAAATATACATGATATAACTTTGTGCGAAGATAATAAAATAGTGGAATTCCTGAAACGGCAATGCTGTTGCGGTAACCTGATCCGGCAATTGTGTTAAGGAGCTTTTTCATTCTGAAATTCCCAATAACAAACAAACACATCATCTATAACCAAAACTAAACAATCGTATAGCTTACCTTATTTAATTTCTTCTTATCTTAAGAGTCCAAATAAAAACTATGAAAAAAATCTTTTTTACCTTTTCATTCATTTTTACTTTCGCTGTCACTTTCTCAACAGAAATCAACACCAGTAATATCAAAATTATTAGGGACAAATACGGTGTGCCGCATATCTACGGAAAGACAGATGAAGAAGTCGCCTACGGTTTAGCCTGGGCAACCTGTGAAGATGATATCAAATCGATGCGTGAAAACTTGCTGACGGCACGTGGCAGACTTTCTGAAATAAAAGGTAAAGATGGTGCCATTATGGACTTCCTGTGCGCTTTTATTGGTGCAAGAGAAAGCGTAGATAAATTATATGACAAAAGTTTTTCGCCAAAATTTAAAAGTATTTTGAGTGCTTATGTGCTTGCCTGTAACAAATACATCAAAACACATCCTGAAGTATGTGAAATGGATGACTTATTACCAATCACAGAAAAAGATATGATTGTTGGGTATACGGTTGGCCTGGCTTTAATGACAAATGTTCCGTTTTCCATTATGAAAATTTCTGACGGCACGATTGGTACTGCCACTTTAAATGCACCTAAAGGCAGTAATGGGTTTGCACTGAACGGCAATAAAACAGCAGATGGAAACACCTATCTCGGAATCAATTCGCATCAGCCGCTGGAAGGTCCATATTCCTGGTATGAAGCGCATTTACATTCGGATGAAGGCTGGGATATTTTAGGCGGCACGTTTCCCGGTGGTGTTACTATATTTCATGGTGCCAATAAACACTTAGGCTGGGCACACACCGTAAGTATGGCAGACCACGATGATGTGTATCAGTTAAAAATGCATCCGTCGGAAAAACTGAAATATGAATATGACGGAAAATGGCTGGAACTGAAAGAGAAAAAAGTTAAAATGTGGGTGAAAATCTGGTGGATAATTAAAATTCCGGTGACTAAAAAATTTTATGATAGTATATATGGACCTGTAATGGAAAAAGACGGTAATTACTTTGCGCTTCGTTTTCCTTCTGCTTTTGATATTCGTGGTGCGGAACAATGGTACCACATGAATAAAGCAAGCAACTTTAAAGAATTTCAAACAGCATTAAAAGAAATGGCTTTACCGGGCATGAATATCATTTATGCGGATAAAGACAACAACATCATGTATCTCGACAACGGACATTTTCCCCGAAGAGCCAAAGGATATGACTGGTGGCATGTGCTGCCAGGCAACACTTCAGCAACGAACTGGAAAGCCAATGATTATTATCCTTACGACACCTTACTAAAAGTAATCAATCCTAAATGCGGTTATGTATTCAACAATAATAATACGCCATTTAATTGCACCGCAAAAGAAGACAATCCCGACAGGAACACACAACCGCTGAAAGACTATTATTTCGCGTATGACGACAACCGTTCGTTGCGCACCAGCTATCTTTTTGCTAATAGCGGAAAATTGACTTATGAAGATTTTAAAAAAATAAAATATGATCAGTCATTTATGAATCCGGCTTTTAATTATGCTATGATAAACATTGAAGATGTGCTGCATCTCGATACCAAAAAATATCCGCAGATTAAAGAAAGTATAGAGATGCTTAATAAATGGAATAGAAGCGCTGATGTCAATAGTAAGCAAGCTGCGATGGTAGCGCTGATTACGCGTTCGGTAATTGATAAGATTGTGGAAGAAGGTCATTTTCCGGCAGTGCGCACCCGAATAAAAGAATGGTATCTGGTGAAATGTGTAGAAGATGCACAAGCTCATTTGAAAAAACATTTCGGAACGATAGAAGTGCCATTAGGTGATCTGCAAAAGCTTGTGCGTGGTAAAAAAGAACTACCGGTTGGCGGCATTCCGGATGTGATTGCCACCATGTGGATTTCTAAACATAAAAACGGCACGTTTAAAGCGGAAGTCGGCGAAACGTATATCGAACTGGTACAATTCACTAAAGATGGTCCGATTATAGAAACCATCTCTCCGTATGGTGCAAGCAATGTGGAAGGCAATAAGCATTATGATGATCAGATGGAATTATTTGTACAGCAAAAATGCAAAAAGATGAGCATGAACTATGAAGAGATCATGCGAGATAAAGAAAGTATATATAGTCCGAATTAATGGTAGAATTGTAGAATAATTGATTTGCAGAATGAAAAAAATAGCAATACAACTCGGTCGTGTGCAGGAAACATTATTGTTGCCGTTGGTATCGCGTGCCAAAGAAACGGAATATAAAAAACCATTGCTGAATGATACCAAAGCGGTAGAATTATTTAATCAGTTAGATGTTGACCGAAAAAAACTGCTGCGCAATATTACAGAAATTGGTGTGCATGGTTTATGTTATCGTGCGTATAAAATGGATGAAGCGATAAAAGCATTTTTGCAACAACATCCGAACGGAAAAATATTAGACATCGGTGCAGGTTTAGATACTACCTATTATAGATGTGATAACGGCAGAGCTTTATGGTATGATTTAGATTTGCCGGATTCGATTGCACTGAGAAAACAACTGTTACCAGAACCAAACAATCGTGTTTGCTATATTGCAAAATCGATGCTGGATTATTCCTGGATAGATGATATCGGCGACATCAGCAATGGATTATTTATTACCGTTCCCGGTGTTTTACCCTATTTTAAGGAAGCAGATGTAAAAGCATTTCTCACCACTATTGCACACCGATTAAAAGGTGCGGAAATCATGTTTGATGTAATTTCTCAGTTCGGAAAATTCTTTGTGGACATGCGCATCAAAAGTGCCGGCATGAAAGAAGCGCATCTGGAATGGGGCATTCTGGACCCTAAAACAGTGACCGACTGGAGCCAGCATATTGAGCTGATAAGAGCCATAAAATTTTTCGAAGATGTTCCGAAATCTAACCAGCGATTATCTACGAAAGTTGCCATGCGATTTAACAAAGCGTTTGACATGACACAGTTGTTTCACCTGCGTTTCGTTTAATATTATTGAATCACCAACTTATCTGTTGCTGCATTTCCATTTTCTGTTATCAACTGAACCATATACAATCCGTGAGGCAATCCTAAATTCAACATAATTTGCTGTTCATTTTTAACGGATATAGTTTTAACTAAACTTCCTGCAACATCATAAATAAGCAGCGAATTTACTTTTTCCTTTAATGCTGAAAAATCAATTGTGATAGTTCCGTCACTTGGATTCGGATACATGCGGAATTGCAGCTTCTCTGCATTATTTCTTAGTGCTGTTATCATTGATTGTCTGGTGTGCTGGTTAAAGAAATTCCAAATCGTCTGACAATAAGAAATATCACTTGACGGCAAACCATACCATCTGTGCAAGCCATTAATCACTTTATAAAAAACCACTTTACTGTTGTCTCTTCCATTGCTGTAGGAAAACCGAACAAACCTCAATCCATCATTTGCTAAATCAGGCATTGTATCTATTATTGGAGTTGGATTGCATTGATTTTGTGTCACCCAAAACTTGACCGTATTTTCCGCACTTAAACCAAAGCCGGGAAAAATGCCGATTGTTTGTGTGCCATCATAACCGATAGTCGGGTCATTCGTACCGTGAATTTTAAGATAGGGCATTCCTTTGGATGGCAATGCTGTAACGAAATTACCTCTCAAGCCGGAAACATTAGCAACTGCAGCAAATCTGCCGGAATTCTGTGCCGCTAAGCGGTCAGTCATAAACCCTCCAAAAGAAAAACCAAAGACATACATTCTTGCTGTATCAATCTGATATTTGGAGATAACCGTATCAAGCAGGCCATTCAGAAAACCGGCATCATCCACTTCGCTGTTTACATTTAAAATTCCGACACCCGCACCGGAATTCCAGCCATTTGCTCCTAACCAAGGCAGTGCTTCTGCATAGACACAAATATAATTTGCAGTATCAGCAATACCTGACATACAAATTGTCTTGAAATCATCAATGTTGTCGCCATAACCATGTAAACCCAACACCAAAGGCACTTTAATATTTTTTATGCCATAAATATCAGGTACATAAATAGAATACCGACGCATAAACCCTTTGTATTTATATGCGCCGTCTATAAATCCTGCTAAGGAAACAGTGAACTGCAACAACATTACAGATAACAGTAGATAGTTTCTCTTTCTCATATTAACAGTTAAGTAAAAAACCCATGCACATTTTTGTGTATGGATTTTAATATTTATAGGTTCAGTTTTTCAATGCTATTTTTATTTTTCTCTCTTAGCTGCTTTTGCATCCCGTTTGGGTTGTACTTTTGCCGCACGTCTTTTATCCCAGTTTTGTGTGAAATTCATACGAAAACCTACATTAAAGTACAAAGTAGATGCATTATATTTTATACCTGGTTCTGCCATAGGTTTATTAATATCAATTTCTTTCAGGCTCAATCCTGTTGAATATCTGAGAGTATTTGATTCCTCTGTAATTTCTTTTTTGTAAACAAATCGTTTTAAAAATTCCGGTGCTTCATCTACATTTGCAATATTTAAAGGAATAGGTGCTATAGCTCCTATTAATCCAAGTAGCAAAGGATCAGTTTCAGTTTTTAGAGAAAATTCTGTAAAAATGGTTTCACTCGGTGAAATAGTAAATGCCTGAACACGAACTTCTGCAAAAGCCCAAACATTTTTAAATAAACGCACATCAAATGCCATAGAAGCACTTACACCAATAGTTGGTTTTAATTTTGATTTTGCTGTTGCTGTATATTCTGATCTGAAATCTGTTAATGCAGTTATAGGTATTACAGGCAAACCTGCTAAGGTTTGTAAAAGTCTTCCGGATTCGTCAATTATTTTTGCTTTAGTGACCGGAGAACCTCCAATTGGCATACATAAGCCTGCTTTTCCTGTTATCCCGAATCGTTTGTTGTTATCCCAATGCATGACCAAATGCGGATTTATATATATGGCAGGCATAATTTTAGTGTATTCTTCAGCATAGTAAGAAGCTTTTCTGCCGCCACCTAAATCAATATCTGTATTAATTCTGGCACTTAACTGATTTGGGTGCAATGCAATGGTATGCAATATATCAATACCAATAAATTTATTAAACATGTGTCCCCATCCTAAACTGCCTTGCCAGCCACCACCTAATGTACCGTATATTGGCTTAACACTTAAACTATTGGGCGTTTGAAACCAATCTTTATTACCAATTTCTTTAAATGAAAATTTATTAGTGCTTAAAAATGGAATTCCATAACCTGCTGTGCCATAAATAAACCAGCCTTTACCTTCCGGTCTGGAAACTTTCTTTCTGATTTTCAGATTTTCGCTGTTAGCTTTAACTTCACTCTGAGCAAAGGAAGTACCTGCCATAAAAAAGCCTGTCAGGATGAACAATAGATTCCTTATTAACATACTTGTTATTTAATTTATTACATCAATCTAAGTATAACGGGTATCTAACCCACAGAATCACTCTCTAAAAATCCAGAAAAACATAGCAGTTAATTTAAAGAAATTCCAAAAAATAACCTATCTAACTCCTTCTAATCTTTTGCGTTTGAACGTTTTTTAGTAATCAGGTCAAAATCAATTCTCAGACCTGCATTAAAGTACAAAGTTGACGCATTGAATTTTTGTCCCGGCTCATCCATTGGTTTGTTAATATCTACAGTAGGTAATCCGGTTTGCCCCGTTAATCCTCTGATAACTGCACCTATTCCATCCTCCGTAAATAAACTTTTTGTGTTATAACGTGCTGTGTTTGATTCGTTCGTGATTTCTTTTCTGTACACGTAGTGTTTGAGGAATTCCGGAG
>JBIKPT010000136.1:0-7976 GCA_044357355.1 Chitinophagales bacterium | reverse complement strand
TTAAAAAAGATAACTCTTCTGACTTTAAAATCTTCTTAAATACATAAGCAGCCACTAATGCAGCAGTGATTCCAATCAAATACAAAACCATAAACACCAGTCCCTGCGAATTAAAATATCCGATTTTATAGCTTGGAATTACAAATCCAATTAATACGGCAAACACCGGAATTCTTGCAGAGCAACTGATTAACGGCGTTACCATAATAGTAATCAGACGTTCTTTCCAGTTGCTGATGGTACGCGTGCTCATAATAGCAGGAATAGCGCAGGCACCACCGGAAATAAGCGAAACAATACTTCTGCCATTCAATCCGAATTTTTGCATGATGTTATCAAACATGAAAACGGCACGAGCCATGTATCCGATTTCTTCCAGCAAAGTAATCAGAAAAAACAAAACAGTGATTTGCGGAACAAACACCAGCACACCGCTGATACCGGGAATCAATCCTTCCGTTAATAATCTGGACAACAATGAATCGTCGAGAACGGATTGCAAATAAGTAGCCAATTCGGCAAACTGCCTGTCTATCCAATCCATTGGCAGAACGGACCACGCAAATATTGCCTGAAAAAGAAACAACATTAAAGTGAAAAATATGAGGGGTCCAAAAAATTTATGCGTTACAAAAAAGTCAATCTTGTCGGTCAGTGTCTTTGCGTTGCTGAATGATTTACTTAATGCGTTGTTTACTATTGGTAAAAAACTATTATAACGTTGCATGATTTCGTCCAGCTGATTATTAACCGGATCCAGTTTGTGCCGCAACACGAGTTGCTGCAATTCTATTTTTTTATCTTCTTTCAGAAATTTAATTCTTTTTGCGTGATGCGCTAACAACAAAGCGTGATATTCATTTTTTACAGTAAATGATTTACTCACTGCAGCGGCAATATCTTTTTCATTTTCGGTGAGATGATAAAATGCTTTTGGTTTGACTGTATTTTTTCCAGATAACAGTGCTTGCATTTTTGACTTTAGCAATTCAACACCATCACCTGTTCTGCCATTTATTTTAATAAAGTCAATGCCGAACGCCTCTTTCAGTTTGAGTTCGTCACAGTTAATGTTTTGTTGTGCAGCAATATCGTTCATGCTCAAAGCAACCAACAAAGGAAATCCTACATCAGCAATTTGAGTAAGTAATAACAAATGTCTTTCTAAATGAGTGACATCAATAATATAAATAATAGCATCCGGAAAATCTTTGTTATTGGTATCGATTAATGCGTTAACGGCAATTCGTTCATCTAAGGAAGTTGGATATAAACTGTAGGTACCCGGCAAGTCGATAATTTCGACTTCACTTTTATCAGCTAATTTTATGAAACCACTTTTACGTTCAACGGTGACGCCCGAGAAATTACCCACTTTTTGACGTAAGCCTGTGAGTTGATTAAACAGCGAAGATTTTCCTGCGTTAGGATTTCCCAGTAATGCTATTTTTTTTATTGAATCTGACATTACACCACGGCGGTTAACAGGACACTTTGTGCTTCATTGCTCCGCAATGCCACATAATGATTTTTTGTTTTTATGTAATAAGCTCCGCCGAATGGAGACGTTCTCATAAGCGAAATAGTTGAGCCAGGCAACAAACCCATTGCCATTAACTTGCAGGCAACATGGCAATTAGAGAACTCTCCGATGATGGCATTTTCTCCGATGTGCAATTCAGTTATATTTTTAGGGCTGCTCAATGGCTATTTAAATTCTGTCTAAATAGCAAAAATACATGGATAATTTGACAATTCCGCATATTGGAGATAGGTTCGCAAAGATTACCTAAGATTGGTTATTAAAATTGGAGATTTACTGTTATAAAATATTTAGAAGAATAACTCTTATTATAAACCGTTAATAATAGCATGTAATAAAAAATTGTACAATTCCATTCTTTTTTTAAATCAACCACCAAAGTGTTTTGAAGCAAATAAAATCAGATTTCATTCTGCATTTGCAATAGAATTTTCGACCTTATTTTGGCGCACGTAAAATCAACAAGAATGCAATTACTCCGAAAATGAGATTAGGAATCCAAACGGCAATCAGCGGATCTAGGTTGCCTTTGGTGGCAAAGACCGTAGAAAATTGCTGTATTATAATGTAAGCACCACTGAGCAACATGCCGGCAACAATATATAAACCCATACCATTCCGCACTTTTTTGGTAGTCATGGCAACGGCAATCAGCGTTAAAATAATGGTAGAAAACGGAATAGCGGTTCTGCGGTGTCTTTCTACTTCATAAATTTTTACGTTTTCATTTCCTTTATGTATCTGATCGGTAATAAATTGTTTTAGTTCAGGCGTCGTCATTGTTTCTATATCGTAATTCTGTTTCACATATTCTTTTGGCGTTATCGGCAACACCATAAAAGTATCCAACCCTTTCGCCACTGAATCGTATTTACCTAAATTTTTACGGAATGTCCAGTTGACTAATTTCCATTTCTTCTTAGCAGTATCCCATTGCATATTTTCTGCTGAGAATTTATAGCCTTGTACTTTATTTTTAATTTCTTCCAGCGTAAACTTAAAACCGGTATTGCCGTTAATATCGTACGATTGGGTATAGATAAAGGTATCCTTGCCAATCTGAAAATGATAATTGATATCTGAACTGCGCTGGTCTTTTTTGGAAGCGTAGGTTTCCTCAAATTTAATTTTCACCTTATTGGATTTTGGCAGCAACTGATGATTATAAAATCCGAACAACAACGTGAGTAAAACCGCAGTAAACATATATGGAAACAACAACCTGTAAAAGCTGACACCACCGTTGAGCATACAAATAATTTCAGTATTGGATGTTAAGCGCGACGTAAAATAAACAACTGAAATAAACACAAAAATCGGTGCCAGCATCAGGCCAATCCAGGGAATGAAATTCAGGTAATAATCTACAATAACAGCCCGTAATGGTGCATGATTTCCGATAAAATCGTCAATCTTTTCTGTGATATCTATTACAATAGCAATGGCGCTCAGCAGGAAAATTGCAAAGAAAAAAGTAATGAGAAACTTTTTAATGATATACCAGTCGAGTGTTTTCAATTTTTCATTTTTTTAAGAACATGGATTGAACAGATTTAACTGACAAACACAGATAAAAAAACCTGCAAAAATCTGTTTAATCCGTGTTATCTGAGTACTATTTTCTTATAAACGTTGCATCAGCTTCACCACCATTTCATTTTTCCACGTTGTAAAAGTACCTTCTTTAATTTTAGTTCTTGCTTCCGTTACCAGCCACAAATAAAACGATAAATTTTGCAAACTCGCTATTTGCGCAGCCAGGTATTCTTCCACTACAAACAAATGGCGCAAATATGCTTTGCTATGCTTTTTGCTGGTAGCACAAGGCACATTCATATCAATTGGCGAAAAATCTTCTTTCCATTTACTGTTTTTGATGTTAATCATACCTTCGGAAGTAAACAACAAACCATGTCGTGCATTTCTGGTTGGCATCACACAATCAAACATATCAATACCAAGTGCAATGGCTTCTAAGATATTGGCTGGCGTGCCAACACCCATTAAATAACGTGGTTTATCTTTTGGCAAAATACTGCAAACCAGCTCTGTCATTTCATACATGATTTCAGCCGGCTCGCCAACCGCCAAACCGCCAATGGCATTTGCCGGCCGGTTCTGTGATGCAATAAACTCTGCAGATTCCGTACGTAAATCTCTGTACACAGAACCTTGAACAATCGGAATCAGCGTTTGTTCGTAACCATATAAAGATTCAGTTGTATCAAACCGGTTGATACATTTCAGCAACCAGTCGTGTGTTATTTTCAATGACTTTTTAGCGTATTTATAGTCGCACGGATAAGGTGTACATTCATCAAAGGCCATTATAAAATCAGCACCGATGATGCGTTGCGTGTCCATTACGTTTTCCGGTGTAAACAAATGTCTGCTGCCATCAATGTGCGATTGGAACGTGACGCCTTGTTCATTTAATTTTCTGCGGTGCGACAATGAATACACCTGATAGCCACCGCTATCGGTTAAGATTGGTTTCTGCCAGGTATTGAAAGCATGCAAACCGCCTGCTTTTTGCAGAATATCCAAACCTGGCCGAAGATACAAGTGATACGTATTTCCCAGAATTATCTGTGCATGTATTTCTGTTTCCAGTTCGGAAAAATGCACCGCTTTTACGGTGCCTTGTGTGCCAACCGGCATAAAAATAGGTGTTTCAATATCACCGTGTTCGGTTGTAATTTTTCCTGCACGTGCAAAAGAATGCTGATCTGTATGTTGTATTTCGTATTTCAAGAATCTAAAAATTAAAAAGTCAAAAATACGACAAAAACCTTTATTTTTATTGAGTGAATTTCCTGCTGTTATTATTTATTGTTTGCTTTATTTATCAAATTGTATATCAATTAGTATTAATTTTTGCAATTATAAAGCACAAAGCATCTCAAAATCACCGATCTATTCATCTCAAATCTGTAAGTGTAATTATTTGCGCAAAAAACGAAGCAGCAAGTTTGCAAAAAAACCTTTCGTTTATTTTAGAACAGAACTATCCAAATTTTGAAGTAATAGTTGTAAATGATAATTCAACAGATAACACTAATGAAATTATAAAAACACAACAACTAATAACAAATAACTTATATCTTATAACCATTTCCAAAGAAGAAAAAATTGGACTTGGAAAAAAATATGCTTTGCAAAAAGGCGTGGAAGCTGCCAGGAATGAATTGATTTTATTAACAGATGCAGATTGCCGGCCTGTAACTGAGAACTGGATTACTGAGATGGCTGGTTGTGCAAACGAAAAATACAAAATAGTACTGGGCATTTCTCCCTACAAAACAGAGTCGTCGTTTTTAAATGATTTAATTGAATACGAAACAGCACAGACTGCGATGCAATATATTGGTTTTGCTTTGTTGGGAAATCCGTACATGTGTGTAGGCAGAAATGTGCTGTATGATGCAATATTATTGAAATCAAAAACATGGACAGCTGAAGAATTATCCATTGCATCCGGCGATGATGATTTGACTATACAAACACTGTCAACAAAAAAGAATACTACGGTTTGTTTATCAACTGACAGTTATACCATCAGCAATGCAAAAGATACATGGAAAGATTTTATAAGACAAAAGCTGCGACATTACGAAAGCGGCAGTATGTATAAATTATTGCATCGATTGTTGTTAGGCTTTTATTTGTTTTCAAAATTACTATTGTACTTTAGTTTTGTATTCTTATTATTACTGAGAAATTATGAAATTCAATTTTTAGCAGGCATTTTTATATTATATGCTATAGCAACAACGCTCCTGAATTTGAATTTGAATTATCGTTTACAAGTAAACAAACGTTGGTACTTCTCGTTTTTACATGATGTTTTATATTGTATTTTTACGGTCACTCTTGGCTTAATTAGCCTACTAAAACCTACAAAAAGTTGGAAGTAAAACCGCATAATACCATTGATATCGCCTTACTGGCTGCTGCAAAAAACGGCGACCAGAAAGCTTATACGGCATTGATGGAAAAGTATAGAAATTCGGTGTATCATTTAATCTTAAAAATAGTAAAATCGCCGCAAGATTCGGAAGATCTGATGATAGAATCTTTTGCAAAAGCATTCGACCACCTCGACCAGTACTCTACGGATTTTGCATTTTCAACCTGGTTGTATAAGATTACCTCTAACACTTGTATTGACTTTCTGAGAAAAAAAAGAATTGAAAAAGTTTCTTTGGAAAATCAAGGAAAAGAAATTCTGGATAATCTGAACTTCAGCACATCTACCAATCCGGAACTGGATCTGATTAAATCACAAAGGATTGACAAAATGCAGCACGTTGTAAATTCTATGGATGAAATATTCTCAAGAGTGATCGCCTTGCGTTATTTTAAAGAATACAGCTACGAAGAAATTTCTGAAGAATTAAATATTCCGGTGGGCACCATTAAAGTACAATTACATCGTGCAAAAAAAATACTGCTGGAAAAATTCACAGATGAAAAAGACAAATGGTAAACTTGTTATAAGTTATTTGTTAAATGTTATAAGGATAATCAAATCAACAAAACAAAACCGAATAACTTATAACTTCCAACCAATAACTTTTCTCTACTTCACAACAGTCAATTTCTGTGTAGCAGAAAATTCTTCGTTATAAATCATCATCATATAGGTACCGGATTTAAAATCAGACATTTCGATGAGCTGATCTTCCGTATTGATGGAATTAGTGTATACCTTTTGACCAATTGTATTAAAAATATCAATCGTATAAAAACGGGTTCTTGTTTTGGGTAATCCTTCAATCATCAGATAATTCTGTACAGGATTTGGATAGATTTTCAGTCTCGAAGCATTTTGAAATCCGATGTTTGTGGTACCGGAACATATGTTATTGGTAAGCATTTCCGACCTCAACTCTTCAAAGAAAAAACGCATTCTTTCTGCTTGTCCGTTGGAGAACATCACCATACAGGCATCATCCGTATAATCCATAAAATTCTGGTACATAATTCCGGGTGCTGTGGCAGTGCAGATATCTGTGAGCACACCAGACGGACAATTGATAGTTTCAACGCGCTGGTCTGGAGTGTCATCCACACCATCAGTACCGCTGCAGTCCTGATCATCGCCCCAGATATGTTCCAGATTCAGCCAGTGACCAATTTCATGGGTAGCGGTTCTGCCTCTGTCAAACGGTGATTTTGCCGTGCCAAGCGTTCCGAAAGCCGTAAAATTAATTACGACGCCGTCTGCCTGCGGATTGTCTGACAAATCCGTTGGAAATGTAGCATAACCTAATAACTGGTTACCCAAATCGCACACCCAAATATTCAGGTATTTTTCTGCATTCCAGCCATTGACACCACCTAAAGAATCAAATTTCGCCAAATCATCATCCGTAAATTCTTCTATAGTAGTGTTTGTTCTGGTGATACCGGTTGTTGCATTTCCATTCGGGTCTAAATTGGCCAGGCAAAATTCAAATTCTGCATTACCGGTTAATGGGAAAAACGGATGCAGCGAAGGTAATTTATCTGCATTCAGATTTCTGAAATCCTTATTGAGAATGTCCAGCTGCGATTGAATTTGCTGATCTGAAATATTTTCCGTTTCATTTTTATAAACGACATGAATTACTACCGGAATGGTAATCAGCGCCTGTATGCCATTTTCTTTTAACGCTTGCTTATTGAGCAGCCATTGTTGAAATGCTAGTTCTTGTTGTTGTTTGCGCTGCAGTAAGACAGGATTTTCAGCTGCATTTCTTTTAAAAACTTCTGTAGCAGAACACCTGATGATGTCATTACTATGCAGTTTGCCCGCAGCCAGAAGCATAATAAAAATAAAAATGGAAGCATTCCTGCGATTCAACATATAACAAAAATACATTTTAAACAGTAAATGCACGATTTATTTAATCGATATCCATCTAAAAATTACCAAATCTTTATATGTGGACAACTTTGGAGCGTCAATTTTGATATACAACTACTTAAACGTATTTTTGCACCGATTTTTAATTAAAATACACTCAATATACTATGGCAAGCGTAGGTAAAATTACATCAATCATCGGTCCGGTAGTGGACGTATCATTCGGCGGCGAGGGTTCTTCTCTTCCACGAATATTAAATGCCTTAATCGTAAAAAAAGACGATGGCTCTGAAGTGGTGCTGGAATGTCAGCAGCATTTAGGAGAAGACAGCGTTCGTTGTGTGGCGATGGATGCTACAGAAGGTTTGACGCGTGGTGCAGAAGTAATCGACACCGGTGGTCAGATTACGATGCCTGCAGGTGAGGCTATCAAAGGCCGTTTGTTTAATGTTATCGGTACTGCCATTGATGGTATTGGTGAGGTTAGCAAAGTAGGTGGCTATCCTATTCACAACAAACCGCCTAAATACGAAGATTTAGCTACGTCTAAAGAAGTGTTATTTACAGGTATTAAAGTAATTG
>JBIKPT010000135.1:0-8028 GCA_044357355.1 Chitinophagales bacterium | reverse complement strand
ATACCGTTGGACCGCCAGCTTGTAAAAAATCGATGTATTTATTGCCATCTGCATCATATAAATGAGCTCCTTCTGCTTTAGTAAATGCTAAAGGAAAAGGATAATTAAACGCCAGATTATGTTGCACACCGCCTGGAATATATTGCTGTGCTTTTTCATAAATAGCTCTGGATTTAGTGCATTTTGTTTTATAATATTCCAGATAGTTTTCCATTGCTTTGGGTTCGATGTGTTGCAATGGCAAAGAAACTAAATGATCTAACTTTTTATAAATTGGTTTTATATCATGGTATTGGCTGATGGAAAATCCTGTTGGGTTCATTTTTTTTATTTTGTTTATCTTTATAAAGTTGCCACACAAAGTTGCAGTATAAATAAACCTAATTTTTTGATAATAATCAAATAAAAAATTGAGCCAGAATCAACATTCGTCATTTTACACCTTTCTTTCCCAATTCGGTGACTTGCCTGAGGAAGTTATTACCGATATGGAACAGGTTTTGCAATACATGGAATATCCAAAAAAACACATCTTACTAAAGAAAGGAAAACCTTGTAATTTTTTATACTTTATAGAAAAAGGACTGGCCAGGAATTTCTTTGAAGAAGACGATAAAGAACTAACGAACGATATTGTGCTGGAAGGCGAATTGCTGGTATCATTTGCCAGTTTCACTTCCAGGCAACCCTCTATGGAAACCATTGAACTGCTGGAAGACAGTGTGTTATACGCCATTCATTATGACGATTTACAGAAACTGTATAATACCTATCCGGTGATGGAACGTACCGGCCGTATGATTGCAGAGCATTATTACAATTCACTGGCAGCTAAAAACTACCGATTGAAATTCAGCAATACGACAGAGCGCTACGAACAACTGTTTAATACCAAAATTGAAATCGTGAAACGGGTTCCAATCGGCATTATCGCATCCTATTTGGGTATGAGTATTGAAACATTAAGTAGAATAAGAAGTAAGCAAGATTAAACCATTCCTTTTTTTAACAGTCTAAATAGTACATGAAATTGACGGACGAGGAAATTTTACTGCAATTTAAAGAGGCTGCTTCAAAAGAAAAGGCATTTCGCAACCTGCTGAATGCATATCAGGAACGTTTGTATTATCACGTTCGTCGATATGTGCACAACCATGAAGATGCTAATGACATTTTGCAAAATACCTGTATTAAAGTCTGGAATGCCATCGATAATTTTCGCGGCGATTCCGGTTTATACACCTGGTTGTACCGAATTGCAGGCAACGAAGCGATCACCTTCCTCAATAAAAATAAAAAAAGAAATGAAGTGGATATTGAGCAAACCACAGCAAATTATCGCAGTGCTGCAGATACTATTGACGGCGATGAAATGACGCTGAAGCTGGAACGCGCTATTGCAACATTGCCTGATAAGCAAAAACAAGTTTTCATTATGCGTTACTACGATGAAATGCCGTATGAAAAAATGGCTGAAATTTCGGAAACATCTGTTGGTGCATTGAAAGCATCGTATCATCATGCCGTAAAGAAAATTGAAGAAATATTAATTAAATAATTTTAACACATAGACACATAGGTTTTATGATAACAAAGAAAAATATACAAAAACAGAGTTCATCTTCGATGAAAATACTCGCTTTGCATCATTGCGATGCACGAAGCAATCTGTAAAAAAAACAACTAGTTAAACCTTTTGAAAAAACAAGCGTCTAATTAAAAATGAACAACAACACCGACATACTAAATGAATTGAAAGAGATTTCACCGATTCTTTTACATCTGAAAGAAAACGAGCAACCTTTGATTATTCCTGTTGGCTATTTTGAGCAGTTGGCTGACAATTGTATGGCAGAAATAAATACAACATCGGGTTTATTGGCTTCTGTTAAAAAAGAAAACATAAAAGTGCCTGACAATTATTTTGATACGTTTGGTGATACCATTGTTGCTAAAATAAAAGAACAGGAACATTCAATCAGTGCCGGAAAAATTATTGAATTGCCTGCACAGGAAACTAAAATTTTCCAGTTGTTTAAAAAAGTTGCCTTTGCCGCTGCAGTTGTTGGTGCCGTTTTTCTGGTGAAAGAAGTACAACAACCTGCTATTTTGGAAAATAATTGTGAAGATGGTATTGCCTGTTTAACGCAGGAAGAAATATATCAGTATATGAATGCCAACAGCCACGAATTTGACGTACAGCAAATTCAGGAAACTGTTAAACCTACATTGGATACCATAACTGTAGATTATACGATAGAAAAGCAAGATGCCACTCAATATATTGAAGAAAACAAATTGATTTTAGAGTTGGATGAAAGCTCCACCGATATTTTTTAATCCTTATTAAAACTAAACATTATGAAAACAATACTTACTTTTTTTGCCAGCATGTTCTTACTGATGAACAGTATGATTGCGCAGCCACCACCGCAGGACGGACCCGGAAACGAGAAAATTGAAGCTTTGAAAATTGGTTTCATCACCAAACGATTAAACTTAATGCCTGAAGAATCACAGAAATTCTGGCCGGTGTACAACCAGTATGAAGCGGAAAAAAAACAAATCCGCCAGACTACTGTCGGAACGGTGAAAGAACTGAAAGAAGATGGTGATTTTACGAATGCGGAAGCGGAACAAGCCATTAGCAAGCACATCGAGTTTAAGGCAAAAGATCTGGATTTGACCAAAAAATATGTGGTAGAATTTAGAAAAATTTTACCTGCCACAAAAGTTGCCAAACTTGTAACAGCAGAAGAGCAATTCAAAAAATTGCTGATGAAACAAGCACAGCAAGGCGGTCCGAAACCAAACGGACAAGGCGGAAAACCATGGAAAGGACAATAGGATTTGAGATTAAAGAATTGAGATATGAGATTTAAAAAATGAAAGCCGGACAAATTTTGTCCGGCTTTCATTTTATTTTCTGCGTAATCTTTAAATCCGTTTAATCAGCGATTTTAATTCGCCACTTCACTTAAAAACTTCAAGCGCACTAATTGTATTTCGCGCAATTCGATGTCTTCTTCTTTCAGTTTTTTATAGGCCACGTCCACGTTATCGCTTTCCGCCTGCATGAAGTAATCGTATATTTCTTCCTGGATGTCTTCATCCACTGCATCTTCCAGATAATAATTGATATTGACCTTGGTGCCTGAATTCACTATCGTATCAAGCTCTGTAATCAGGTCTTCCATATTCAATCCGTAGGAACTGGCAATATGTTCCAACGGCATTTTCTTGTCGATGGATTTGATGATGTTCACTTTTACATTGGAATTTTTATCTGCGATTTTGATGATGGAAAAATCTGCAGAGCGTTCGATATTATTTTCCTCCACATATTTTTTAATTGCTTTCAAAAACGGCTCACCAAATTTTTGTGCTTTCGCCGTATTCACGCCATGCATTTTAGCTAATTCTTCCTTATCAAAAGGGAAAAACGTGGCCATCTCTTCCAATGATTGCTCCGAGAAAATAGCATAGGGTGGTAATTTTAATCGCGCACCTTCCGTTTTACGGATGCCTGTTAAAATAGACATCAAAGCAGGCTCCAGCACACTGCCGGATTTTCCGTTCAATGTCACTTCTTCATCGTCTTCGCCATCTTCAAATTTATGGTTCAGCACAATTTTTGAGGAAAGCGGTTTTTTTATAAATTTTTTACCTTCTTCTGTCAGTTTCAGCACACCGTATTGCTCAATATCTTTTTCTATCAGATTCAATAAAATTGCTTTGCGCACTACCGAATTCCAGAACACCATATCGTGGTCTGCACCTTTGCCAAAAATTTTAATCTTATCTAAATTATTTGCAGTGATATCTGCTGATTTTCTGCCAATCAGAATATTAATAACATTCGGAATATTGACACGTTCATTGGTATCTGCCACTACCTGCAATGACAATTTTATTTCATCTTTGGCTTCCAGCTGTTCTTTCGGATGCAGGCAATTATCGCACTTGCCGCAGTCTTTCATCTCTTCGCCAAAATAATGCAGCACGAATTTTTTACGGCACTCTGCACTTTCGCAATACGCTTCCACTTCGCTCAACTGCATCACGGCGATTTCTTTTTCTGCTACAGATTTCTCTTTATTGGAAAGAATGAATTTTTCAAACTTATGAATTTCTTTTGGTGAGAAATAAGCGATGCAAATGCCTTCCAGTCCGTCGCGACCTGCTCGTCCCGTTTCCTGATAATAATTTTCCAGCGATTTCGGAATATCAAAATGAATCACAAAACGCACATCCGGTTTATCGATACCCATTCCAAAAGCAATCGTAGCTACAATGACATCCACATCTTCCATCAAAAACTGATCCTGACGTTCACTGCGTACCGATGCATCCAAACCAGCATGATAAGCTGCCGCATTGATACCGTTTACCTGCAACACTTCTGCTAATTCTTCTGTAGAATTTCTGCTAAGGCAGTAGATGATGCCGGATTTATTTCCGCCTTTCTTTATAAATTTTATAATGTCTTTTATAGCATCTTGCTTACTCGGCTTCGGTCGTATTTCATAATATAAATTATCACGAAGGAATGAAGAAATAAAAATTTCCGGTTCTTTCATGCCTAATGTTTTCACTATGTCAGACTGCACCTTTGGTGTTGCTGTTGCGGTTAATGCTACAATCGGAATATTGTCTTCAATTTCATTCAGCATTCCTTTTATCTTACGGTATTCCGGTCTGAAATCGTGGCCCCATTCTGAAATACAATGTGCCTCATCAACAGCAACAAATGAAATTTTGATAGTTTTTAAAAAGTCGATGTTTTCCTGTTTCACCAGGGATTCCGGTGCCACATACAACAACTTGCATTTTCTGTTGGTAATGTCTTTTTTTACCTGAGTAATTTGCGCCTTATTCATTTGCGAATTAATAAAGTGCGCAATGTTATCCGTGCTGCTGTAACCGCGGATTAAATCCACCTGATTTTTCATTAATGCAATCAACGGAGAAACAATTATGGCAGTACCTTCGGAGATAATTGCAGGCAACTGATAGCACAACGATTTGCCGCCACCTGTTGGCATAATTACGAATGTATCTTTCTTAGCGAGAATGCTCTCAATAATTGCCTGTTGATTTCCTTTAAATTTTTCAAATCCAAAATATTCTTTAAGCGCGCCTGAAATGGAAACTGGTTGTATACTCATAAAAACTGTGTTTGAATAAAAACGTTCTCACAAAAGGAGAACGCAATTACTACATTAATATACTCAAAAATACCGAAAAAGCACCGTTTATAAGTGTTAAAATTGTTTATGTAACTTTTAATTAATTGTATAGTTTTATTGGCGATTTAATAGTGTTGATATAAATCAAAAAACAGCTGCTTCAACTTCCAATTATGACAATCTATTTAATTATCTTTGCAGCTGATTATGAATAAAAATACATATGCAGCAATTATGGCTGGTGGCATTGGAAGCCGTTTCTGGCCTGCCAGCAGAACCGCAAAATCTAAGCAATTTTTGGATATTTTGGGTACAGGAAGAACACTGATTCAGGCAACTTATGACCGTTTTTTAAAGATTTGCCCGAAAGAGAATATTTTCATTCTTACGCATACCGATTATATCGATTTGGTGAAAGAGCAATTGCCGGACATAACAGACGGACAAATATTAACCGAACCAGCCCGAAAAAACACGGCACCTTGTATTGCTTATAGTGCCTTTAAAATCAACAAGTTGAATCCTGATGCGAATATTATAGTTGCGCCGTCAGATCATATAATATTAAACGAACCAGAGTTTGTGCGTATTGCGGAGCAAGCTGTTGATTTTGTTTCCAAAAATAATGCATTAGCTACGTTGGGTATTCGACCAACACGACCAGATACCGGTTATGGCTATATTCAATATTTTGAAGAAGAAATAAGTGAAGGCATTCATAAAGTAAAGACGTTTACCGAAAAACCGGAAAAGGAAGTTGCTATACAGTTTTTGAAAAGCGGTGACTTTTTATGGAACGGCGGCATTTTTATCTGGAATGTTAAAACGATACTTTCGTCTTTAGAAAAAAACCTGGTGGAAGTCTATGATGCTTTTGTAGAAGCAGAGCCTGCCATCTTAACACCAAAAGAGAACGACGCTGTTGAAAAGGCATTTATTACCTGTCCGAGTATTTCTATAGACTACGGAATTATGGAAAAAGCCAATAATGTTTATACGTTGCCATCAAGTTTTGGCTGGAGCGACTTAGGTACCTGGGCTTCTTTATATGAAGAAAAAGAAAAAGATTATTTTAACAATGCAGTAAATGGCAATAATGTAGTGGTGTATGATTCTAACAATAACATCATTAATGTACCGGATAAAAAATTAGTGGTGATACAAGGATTAGAAAATTTTATTGTGGTGGATACAGATGATGTGTTGTTGATTTGCAGTAAAGATGAAGAGCAGCGTATAAAAGAATTTACACACGATATAAAAATGAAAAAAGGCGAGAAGTTCCTGTAGAAATAAGTATTAAGTAGCGAGTAATAAGTATTTTTGTATATCTTCATTTTTCAAATTTTCAAATTACCTCATTTTCAAATTAACATCTATGGCAAATTTATTCGCAAAGAAAACATTAGATAAAATTCTGAAAGAATCAGACGAAACTGGCGAACATACATTAAAAAGAACGTTAGGTTCAGGTGCATTATTAGCATTAGGTATTGGTGCAATTATTGGTGCTGGTATTTTTGTGCGTACGGCTGCTGCTGCAGGAAATCATGCTGGTCCAGGTGTAATGTGGTCGTATGTTATTGCTGGTGTTGGTTGTGCTTTTGCGGGTTTGTGTTATGTAGAATTTGCTTCTATGATTCCTATTGCAGGTAGTGCTTACACTTATTCATATGCAACTATGGGCGAGTTTGTAGCGTGGATTATCGGTTGGGATTTAATTTTAGAATATGCGTTAGGTGCTGCTTGTGTTGCCATTGCCTGGTCTGAATACCTGAATAAATTTTGTGAACATTATTTTGGTTTCACTATTCCTTATGCCTTTTGCCATTCTCCATTTCAAGTGGACCATTTGACTGGTGTGCATGGCATTATCAACATACCGGCTGTTCTTATATTAGGTATACTATCCTTAATATTAATTCGTGGAACCAGTGAATCTGCTAAACTTAACTCTGCTATTGTAATCGTTAAAGTTATAATTGTTTTAGTTTTTATTGCGTTAGGCTGGCAATTCATTAATCCTGTTAACCACGCAGTAATTGTACCACCAAATACTGGTGTTACCGGCGAGTTTGGTTGGAGTGGCGTTTTACAAGGTGCGGGAATTGTGTTTTTTGCTTATGTTGGTTTTGATGCTGTTTCTACCGCAGCTCAAGAAGCAAAAGATCCACAAAAAGGAATGCCAATTGGTATTTTAGGTTCATTAGCTTTTTGTACTGTTCTTTATATTTTATTTTCTTATGTGCTTACAGGTATTGCTCCTTATGCTGATTTTAGTAAAACTGGTCCTGGACACGAAGCTGCTGTTGCGTATGCAATCACACATTACATGCCTGGCTACGAATGGTTTTCCGGTTTAATAACCATTGCTATTTTAGCTGGTTTTTCGTCAGTTATCTTGGTAATGTTGTTAGGACAATCTCGTGTATTTTTTTCCATGTCGAAAGATGGGTTATTGCCGAAAGTGTTTTCTGAAGTTCATCCAACATTTAGAACACCGGCAAAAGCAAATGCGTGGTTGTTTTTCTTAGTAGGAATTTTTGCTGCATTTGTGCCTGGTGATATCGTTGGCGACATGACAAGCATTGGAACTTTATTTGCATTTATATTAGTATCGATTGGTGTAATTATGATGCGCAAAACAAATCCAGATACACCAAGACCTTTTAAAACACCGTTGGTTCCGTTGGTTCCAATTTTAGGAGTACTGGTTTGTGGTTTTATGATTTTTGGATTAGGTAAAGAAAACTGGTTACGATTAATAGCTTGGTTAGCAATTGGTTTTGTTATTTACTTTGGTTACAGTAAAAATCATAGTAAAATAAACAATCCAGAT
>JBIKPT010000134.1:0-8186 GCA_044357355.1 Chitinophagales bacterium | reverse complement strand
AAACAGAAAGTAAGTCACACTAATAATGATTTTACATTATATATTCCAAAAAATTGGAATTGGAAAGTTGAAGAATACGATGATAAAAATATTATTTTAGGAATTGATGCCAGTTCACAACCTGATAAAGATGGTTTTATCGATGTAATTTCGATTCAAAAAATCAATAGTTTTGGAGAAAAAAAGACCTAAAATCTGAATTTGAATACATTTTAAATTTAGCAAGAAATCAAATGAAAAATATGAAAGTTGTTGAATCAGGAGAGACCAAAATTTTAAGTCAAAAATCATATTTTATACATTCAAAATCAGAAACTGGTACATATGGAGAATCGGAAATGATAAGTATCATCTTAGATACAAATACTGAAGGAGTTTTTTATTATTTGAATGCAAGTGCTTCACAAACTCATGATTTAAAGAAAAACATGGCAATTTTAATACAATCGCTAAAGACATTCAAATGAATTTCTTCAAAATAATAAATATCTAAAACTGCTTTCGCAGAAAATAAGTTGTCTAAATGAAATTTATACGACGTATCATGCTTCATTCCGACTGATAATTAAAAAAGGCTTTTATGAAGAATAAAAAGATTAATCCTCTAGCTATTTTCCTCCAATTTATCATTAAATAAAGTGATTTCCTTTTAATTAATAATCCTTAATTTTGCAGAAATTAGTTTATGCAAAAAATATTCGGAATTATTGCAGCAGCATATGGCGCATTGGCCGTTATCTTGGGTGCTTTTGGTGCACATGCACTGAAAGAAAAATTAGATGCCTATCAGTTAGAAATCTTCAATAAAGGTGTGCAATATCAGTTTTATCATGTAATTGCCTTATTTGCAGTTGTCTTTTTAGCAGATAAAATTCAACCTAAAACACTGACTTTTGCCGGCTGGTTTTTCACATCAGGTATTTTGTTTTTCTCAGGCTCACTTTATCTATTGGCCACACGAAGTTTGTTAGGCACTGATGCACTCACACCCGTTTTAGGACCTGTCACACCGCTAGGTGGTCTGTGCTTTATCATCGGCTGGATTTTACTGTTGGTTTCGTTTACAAAACTGTAATATTTCTACTGCGAATTACACTAATTATCACAAATAAATTTCACGCAAAGACGCCAAGTCGCTAAGTTGAATACTAATATCAAAAATTCCGTTTTATTCAATAAATAAAATCATGAAACACCTTCTTACCTATTTCTTTCTACTTATTACTTTTACAATAGTAGCACAACCACCGCAAGGATTTAGCGGTCCGCCACCTGCTATTGGAAGAATCAGCGGCAAAATTGTAGATGCGGCAAAATCTACACCTTTGGAATATTCTTCCGTTACCATCAAAAACTTAAAAGATTCCACCATTATATTAGGTTCTCTGGTGGATGAAAAAGGTTTTTTTGAAATCACCAAAATACCTTTAGGCGCTTATGAATTAACGGTTTCATATGTTGGCTACAAAGACCTTGTAAAAAAACCGGTTATGGTGATTCCACCGGATAAAACGGACGTCAATCTTGGCACTCTGAAAGTGGAAGAAGATGCCAGTGTGTTAGATGAAGTAGAGATTATCGCAGAAAAAAATTTCATGCAGGTAAATGCAGAGAAAAAAGTATTCAACATGGATAAAAACGTGCTGTCGACCGGTGGCTCTGCCGTGGATGCGTTGAAACAAGTATCCGTTGTGGAAGTTGACCAGGACGGCAATCTTTCTATGCGCGGCTCGGGAAATTTGCGCGTTTTCATCAACGGAAAACCATCCGGAATTACCGTGGCCAATACAAAAGCAGTGCTGGATGCCATTCCGGCTTCTCAAATAGAAAGCATAGAAGTGATTAACAATCCGTCTGCAAAATATGATGCAGAAGGCGAAGTGGGTATTATCAATATTGTATTGAAAAAGAATACGAAAAGCGGACTGAACGGCAACTTTACCATCGGATATGGCACCAAATACGATGCAAATACCGGCGCAACTATCAGCTATCGTAAAAACAATGTAAGCATTACTACATCCTATAATTTCAGATTTACGGAAAGTTATTACAAAGGCAGCAGCCAGCGCTATAATTTCTTCCCTAACCAGTCGCCGTTTTACCTGAATACCAACGACAGAGGCACCTCGCTGAACTTTGCCAACACTATCAACAGCAGTCTGGACTGGAATATAAAAGAAAAAAATTCGCTTTCATTTAGTGTGTTAGTAAGTGAATCAAATGGCACGAATAAAGGCAAAGTACGTACAGACTTTTTAGATTCTGTTGTGGATTTTCTGAGTGCCTACAATCGCTATAATGATACCAAAAACATAAACTGGAATACAGAGCTGAATACTTCATTCCGAAGAACGTTTAAGGACAATTCAAATGACTTAATTATTGCTGCCAACTATGGCTATTCCAACAGAAAATCAACGCCGGAATACACTCAAAAAACAATAGACATCAGCAATACGGAACTCAACCGGACTAATTTACTGCAACATAATGAAAATACCAACCTGTCACACTCCGGATTTGTGCAGGCAGATTATACACAACCATTTAAAAAATCAAAATCAAAACTTGAAATCGGTTACAAATTTTCACTTCGTGATATTAACAGTGAATTATATGCCGATTCGGTTAATAGCAGTACACAGCAAATTGTATTTGACAGTTCGATTTCCAATCAATACAGATACAATGAAATGATACATGCAGGATATGTTATTTTTGGCGGTGCCGTTAAAAAAATATTTAATTATAAAGCCGGTGTACGTCTGGAAAACACCAATATTGATATTACGCAATTTGTAGGCAATCAAAAATATAAACAAAAATATTTTGATTATTTTCCGTCGGCTTCCATGTCGTTCAATTTACCGAAGAACCATTCACTGAGTTTGTCGTACAGTAAGCGTATCAACCGACCAGGATTTGAGCAACTCAATCCATTCGGCAACTACAGTGATCCGTTTAATATTCTGACCGGAAATCCGAGAATGAAACCGTCTTATACGCATGCCGCAGAGCTGACGCATGTGAAAAACATTGAGCTGAAACCCTCAAAGAGAGACTCCACTTTTCAGCGCAGTATTTTCTTCAGTACAACGGTCTATTACCGGTATGCTTTTAACGTTTTTACGCGCTTCAGAACCGTGGACAGTATTGGTCGTTCGATTGTAAGTTTTGACAACCTGAATACCGGACAAAACATTGGTGTGGAATTTACAAACAGAACAAGTTTATTCAGATGGTGGAGCTTTGTATTGTCGGGAAATTTTTATCAAAATACCATTAAAGGCAATGTTCCAAATGGTGAAGTAGATGCTACGACCAACAGTTTCCAGTACAATATCCGGTTGATGAATACGTTCAACATTAATCCGAAAGCGTCCATACAGTTGATGGTCATGTACCGCAGTAAGATTAAATTTTTACAAGGTGAAATTACACCGATGGTTTTTGCGAACATAGGCTTTAAATATGATTTCCTGAAAAACAACAAAGCCAGTATTGCGGTAAATGTCAGTGATGTATTTCATACGCAATTCTTTGGCGCCAGCACTCAAGGAAGCAACTTTAGCGGCAATGTAAAAAGATATTGGGAATCTACTGTCGGCAATATTGTATTTACATATAGATTTGGAAAATCAGAAAGCAAATCACCATTCAGTAAACAAAAGAAATCGAATTTTGAAGACAGTGGCAGCGGTGTGGAAGGCGGCGGCGGATAGGTCTATTTCTTGCCGAACTTTAGTTCATTCATTAAAGCAATGAAATCCTTATCTTTTGACCAACCGATAAAGTAAATATCTTTTGCGATATAGCCGAAATATTTGGCATCCATAAACAGACCTTCTTTTTTAGCTTCTCTCAATGCGGTGAAGGTCTCCGTTTTCATTGCCTCAGCAGCATAACAACGCGCCATCTGATACTGTGCATAGCCTTTATCGTTGGTTAATTGCATAGCTTTATAAAAATCTGAACGAGCTGATTTAAAATTGGCCATTTCAATTTTACACATACCACGATCTACATAAAAATTAGATTTGTAATTAACCTTACTGATGGCATTGTCAAAAAACTGTAAGGCAACCGGATAATTTTTCTGTTTATACAACAGCTTACCTAGATAATAATGCGCATTTTCGTCGTTGGGTTCTAATTGTATGGCTCTGAGTAAATCCTGATACGACTCATCCAGTTTATCCATATAAAATCGCACAATTCCTCTGTTGCGCAATGCTAATTCAAAATCCGGCTTTAATTCAATGGCTTTATTAAATTCCAGCTCCGCTTTCATCAAATCAATTATACTGGCAGTTGCAATATTCTGATTATTGTAAGTCGCAGAACCCATGTTATTATAGGCCAGATGATTATTCGGATCTATCTTCAAAACGCGTTTGAAATCCTTGATGGCCATTTCAAAATTCTCGATATAATAATAGCACATACCTCTGCTGTTGTACAAATTTATATCCGAATCATGCATGGAAATTGCCCTGTTAAAATATGGAATAGCATCCTGAAATTTCTTTTCTTCCATATGCATATTTCCCATGTCCACATATGCCGGAAAAATTCTATTATTTAGTTTGAACACCAGTGTATAATTCTCCAATGCTGCCTGATAATTTTTCAATTTATAAAAACAATGTGCTTTCCAGTAAAGTGCACTGGTATCATTTTTATGTGTTTCGAGAAATATATTTAAAGTGGAAATTGCCGGCTGATAGTATTTCTGTTCAATTTGCTGTAATGCAAAATCCAGCACCGGATCTGATTTTCGTTTTGCAAATACCGGTGATGAACTGCTTAAAAAGTAAATCACAAAGAGGAAGAATCCAAGTGTAACTTTACTTATTTTTAAGCAATCACGTTTCCGTGAAATTAATTTCAAGACCTGCACTTTCTTATAGTTTATGTTTTTCAACCTCAATAATAGAATATTCCGGCTTCTCAATTCTTTTAAAGTTTCCACTATTGTTTATACTGACTACTTCATAATCCGTTGGCACTTTAATATATACCTTAACTTCGTTCAGTACTCCATCTGCCCATTCCAGTTCCACTTTATTTCCGCTCACAAAAATATTTTCAATTTCCGTGCCAGAAAAAAAGTGCCCTTTGCTGCCGGCAATTCCGAATGGCGTATAACCAACAGTCAGGTAACATTTAGCGCTGTGCTTTGGAATTTCTATCATCTTATCTCCTTTCACCAAATCTTCTTTAACATTGTCGTAGAATAAATTATTTGGCAATCTGTACATTTTAGATGAATCGCTTACATTCAATAAGGCAAGAAAATACTTGTCTTTTATTCTGAAATTAATCTTATAAAAATCATCCTGAAAACTGACCTGCACATCCTGCACCGGCATTAACGGAAAAATTGATTTATACCAAAATAACTGCTCTTCATCATATTCTGCAATATTATCAGAGGTAAATAACAAATGACCGAATAATAAGTTTGCCAGCAGTAACGAATATTTTTCATCAAACGATAACACATTTTTATTGTTTCTCAGAATAAACACATCCGGGTCGTTCCAGAACCATTTTCCGGACAAATGGCGGCGCGATATGGTGTTATGAATAGCATTCAGCACGGAAGGTCGCTCGCGGGAACGTATCCATTTTAAAATAGAAAAATCCCAGCTTAAATGTATATCAGGACCGATTCTACAATAATCTGTGGTGCCATTTGCCGGACTTAACGGCACGCCGCAACCTAAAATCATTTTATCACCGGCACATTCCCGCAAAAACTGCATCGCATCGTGCATCACTTGCCCGCGCGATTTTCCGTTTCTGGCTACCAGTGCGGTTCCGTAGAGGAAATCTAATTTTACCAAATCAAAATTCCATTCCTGTAAAATGGTATGAAATACTTTTTTCAAATATGCACGTACTTCTTCATTATATACATCAAGTGCATAAAACCAGTAACTCCACAGCGGGTTAAATCCGATTTTTAAAAAATTACCTTTTTCATTTTTTAAAATCCAGTCCGGATGTTCTCTTACAATAAATGAATCTTTCTCGCAAGCCAAAGGTGCGAGCCACAATCCTGCTTTTACATTGTGTGCATGAATTTTATCTACAATAGCAGTCAGGCCATTCGGAAATTTCTTATCAAAATTCAGCCAGTCGCCCACTGATTTTTGCCAACCGTCATCAATCTGAAAAATTTCAATCGGTACTTTATTTTGTACGAATGCATTCAAATTCTCTTCGATAATTTTCTCTGAAATATTGGTGTAATAATAATACCAGCTCGTCCAGCCTATGGCAGGTTTTGCATTGATGGGTTTTAGTTGCTGTGCTTCAAAATAATTCTGAAAACACAACCATTCAAAGGTATCTGCAACAAAAACATCCGTCAATACAATTTCATCTTCTACCAGTAAACCTTTGCAGTCTTTTATTATTCTTAATTTATTGGCAATTCCATGATGTTCAAAAATAGTATATCCGTTTGCATCATTCAACGAACCCAAAAATAAGATTTTACGTTTTGGCCGTTTTATGTACGTGTAGGTCCAGCTGTGTACAATTCCTTTTTTGTTTTTATAATCGTACAACATTCCATCGCCGTAAGCTTCGCCAATTACCTTCACACCTCTGCGTTGTGCTTTCAGCTTATCGTCTTTACTGAAAATCTTAGTTTCTGTCCAGGACTGAAAGCCATTGCAAAAAATGCCTTTACTTTCTGAGTAGTCTAAATTGGTTTCAATATAAAAATCAATAAGGGTAATTTTCTGCTTTGGCGTAAGCAGTACTTTATATCGTTTATCACCATTCAAGTCTTCCAGCAGAAATTCGATTTTAAACAGATCATTTTCGAATACGGAAAAATCAGCTGCACTGATTTCTATCTCTTCTTGTGCGCTAAGGCTGTATTTCAGAAAAAAATGTTGGAATTTCATAAAGGCTGTTGATGTAAAATCTATATCTTGCAGACAAATTTACAAAAATGAGCATAAGAGTTGGCATACATGACCAAAATGATGAACAACTAAGCTATCTGCTCCATTAAAAACACTAAAAAACAGTTAAAATGTCTATTAAAAATATCACAGTAATCGGCTCGGGCACAATGGGAAACGGCATCGCTCATGTTTGTGCACAATTTGGCTATCAGGTAGCATTAGTGGATATTGCGCAGACTGCCTTAGATAAAGCCATCACAACCATTACAAAAAATCTGGACCGACAGGTACAGAAAGGTGCTATCACGGAAGAGGTGAAACAGCAGACACTTCAAAATATTAAGACATTTACATCGGTAAAAGAAGGTGCTGCCACCAGCGATTTGGTGATTGAAGCTGCTTCTGAAAACTTTGTGATCAAGGAAAAAATATTTCGTGAATTGGATGAGATTTGTGCGCCACACTGTATTCTGGCAAGTAATACTTCTTCTATTTCTATTACAAAAATTGGTGCTGTTACTAAACGACCAGATAAAGTAATTGGCATGCATTTCATGAATCCGGTGCCGGTGATGAAGTTGGTGGAAGTGATTCGCGGTTATGCTACGTCTGATGAAACCAATAATTTAGTTTTTGAAGTTTCTAAAAACTTACAAAAAATTCCTGTTGAAGTGAACGACTATCCTGGTTTTGTAGCCAACAGAATTTTGATGCCGATGATAAACGAAGCCATATATTCTTTGTATGAAGGCGTTGCCGGTGTGTATGAAATTGATACCGTAATGAAACTCGGTATGGCGCATCCAATGGGTCCATTGCAATTGGCCGATTTCATCGGTTTAGATGTTTGTCTGGCCATTTTACGCGTATTGCACGATGGTTTTGGCAATCCGAAATATGCACCTTGTCCGTTGTTGGTAAATATGGTAACTGCAGGTTACCTAGGTGCAAAGAGTGGTGAAGGTTTCTACAAATACGAAGCCGGCAGCAAAGAGTTGGTGGTGAGTGGCATGTTCAACAAATAACAACAAATCACAATCATTCATTTTGGCAGGGTATTTCACTTTTCAATATATGTACTTATTCAAGTCATTATTTAAGCCAAATTCCGATCTTTTAAAACCTTCTCCAGTGCTTTTTTCTTTTTCGAATCATTAAAAGCAAAAAATGCAAAAATAACCGGGAAAAATGTAAAAAAACCAAACCCGTTTTTCACCGTACTGTAAATGGCAATTCCTATCATTACTCCAAATAACA
>JBIKPT010000133.1:0-8232 GCA_044357355.1 Chitinophagales bacterium | reverse complement strand
CTAAAGTTTTTAAAGCCGGTGAGCGAAGAGATTATTTTATTGGTGAAAAAGATGTTTGGAAAATTGCTAAACAAGTGGCAAAAATCAGAAAAACCAGAGAGCTGGATCCAATATTAAAATTGCTGAGCGAAATTAAAAATATAGATTCGTTTGTAAAAAATGAAGATAATAAGCATTTCCAGAAGATGGTAAATGATGTACATAAATTAGCTTTGAATGTTGACCGATTAATTGAAGGCATTTTTAAAGCAGAAGAGAGTTGGTTTTGGGATAAAATTCTTAAATTATTTGCCAAATAAGCTACGGCAGCGTAACTTCTATATTTTCAAGTATACGTACTACTGCAGGACAAATTTCCGTGTTTTTTACGGTCAAATCTAAAATTTGATTCATTTTTTTTCTGTTGGTGTGCGGATAATCTTTGCAGGCAAAAGGCCGCACTTCATAGATGGCGCATTTATTATCATTTCCTAAAAAAGTACAGGGTGTTTTATTTAAGACAGTATCTCCGTCATTATCTTTAGTCACATATTTTGACATAAAATCTTTAGGTGTAATCTTCAAGTGTTTAGATATTCTATTGACATCTTCGTTGGTAACTAAAGCAGGTATGGTTTTACAGCAATTGGCACATAGCAAACAATCAATTTCAGCAAATACCTGTTCGTGTTGTGTATGAAATAATTCATCTACATCGTAAGGTTTCAGTTTTTTTAGTTGCTGAGTAATCTTTTGATAGGCTTTTTTATTTTGTAAAGCCTGGTGCTTGAGGTTTGATATTTCGTTTTGGAGATTCATGTTTTTTTACACGCAGAGACGCAAAGGTCGCAAAGAAACTATTGTTTATCGCTTATCGTTAATTGTTTATTATCGTAACTTCACTTTAAAGCCTTCTTTTTCCAGAATTTCTTTTACTTTTATTTTGAAATCGCCTTGTATTACAATTTCACCATCTTTGGCAGAACCGCCAACACCACACTTTGTTTTCAATAATTTTGCCAATGCTTCCAGATCTTCTGTTTTGCCTATAAATCCTTCAACCAACGTAACTGTTTTGCCTTTGCGTTGTTTCTTGTCTATAGAAACAATCAGTTGTTGTTTGTTATTAGGCAAGGTTTCCGTTTCATCTTCTTCCGTCTCAAATTTAAAATCCGGATTCGTAGAGTAAACGGTAGCGGCACCTAATTTTTTTTTCCAATCGTCCATAAAAAATAATTGTATAATTTTTAAAGTTGCACCATAGAATAATTATAATGTGAAATCTTTATCAACCAAATAATTAAGCGCTTGTTTTTTGCAACTCACTTCAATATAGTTTGTTTTTCCTTTATAGTCGCCATCCATTTGTATGCTTTCAATCTTGTTTGTTCGGATTTTTAAAAGCTTATTTACCTGATGTGTTTCCAGCATTGACTGGCTCGCGATATCACCATACAATGCTTCATAAATCAGATTCGGTACTTTAGAACGATCGAAATTTTTCACAATAGTGATTTCAAATTTACCATCATTTAAAATACTGTTTTTGGTAAATTCCACATTGTAACCCAATTGTCCTGTGCTGGTGATAAGCACGGTGAATGCTTCCGTTTCAATTATTTTTTCATTATCAATTTCTATAGTAAAATGAGGCAGTTTGTAGGCGAACGCTGTTGTTAAAACACCTGTTAAATAAGCACCAATGCCACGAAACGGAATTTTGTCGAATTGCTCTACCACTTTAGCGTCGTAGCCAATACCTGCAGCCATAAAGAAAGGCTGTCCGTTTAAAATCAAGGCATCTATCTTAAATGCTTTTCCGTTATTAATGAGCTGAATGGATTTTGCCACATCAATCGGAATTTTGAGCTTTCGTGCATTTGCATTTCCTGAACCTGTTGGAATACTTGCCATGATAATTGGTTTATTCAGCAATACCTGACCCACTTCATTTTGTGTGCCATCGCCACCGGCAACAGCTACTATATCTATGCCTTCAATTAAAGATTGTTGAGCAATTTTAATGGCATGTCCTGCATATTTTGTAATGAAAATATCGTAATCAAATTTCTTTAAATCCAGATTTTGTTTTACCAGACGCTCTGAAAATTTTGCACCAAAGGTTCCACCGGATTTTGGGTTGACTATAAAACGAACTTTCTTTTTCAATACACTAGTTTTAATTATCCAATCTCCGCTTTCAAACTCAAATCCAAACTTCTTACGGAATGTGTCAAAGCTCCCACAGAAATAAAATCAACACCGGTTTCTGCAAACATACGGATAGTTTCTAACGTGATGCCGCCGCTTGCTTCCGTTTCGTATTTTCCGTTAATTAAATCAACGGCTTCTTTCACCTTTTCAGGTACAAAATTATCCAGCATGATTCTATCAATGCCGCCGCACATAAGCACTTCTTTTACATTTTCTAAGTTGCGCGTTTCTACTTCTATTCGCAAGTTCAGATTGTTTGATTTCAAATATTCATGTACTTTATTTACAGCTTTCGTAATTCCACCGCAAAAATCAATATGATTATCTTTCAGCATAATCATATCGTATAAACCAAAACGATGGTTAAAACCACCACCAACAGTAACCGAGTATTTCTCCAGAAACCGAAGATTAGGTGTCGTTTTTCTGGTGTCTATTACTTTTGCATTTGTACCTTCAATAGCTTTTACGTATTCACTGGTTTTAGTGGCAATACCACTCATGCGCTGCATGCAATTCAACACCAACCGCTCAGCAGTTAAAATGGAAATGGCACTTCCATAAACATGAAAGGCAATGTCGCCATATTTTATAGTTGAACCTTCTTTTATATGAATGTCTGTTTTTAAATCGGCATCCACTTTTTCAAAGACAGCTTTAGCTACTTCTATTCCGCATAAGATGCCATTATCTTTTACTAAAAGTCGCGCTTTACCTTGAGCATTTTTATCAATAGATGCTAAAGAAGAATGATCACCTTCATGTACATCTTCACGCATTGCATCTGCAATAAATTTGTCGAGCTCCTGTTTGTGAATCATATAACAAGATTAAGAATTTTTAATGATAAATTTAGAACTATGAAAAGTCCCTTTAGGGATTTAGGATTATTCTTTCTCGAACCGAATTTCCTGAATATAATTTACACCATCTGATTTTTTGACGTAAATATAGGTTCTGAAATTACCGGAATTCGTCTTCAAACTTCCGATAACATATTGTGCACCATCCTGAGAGACTCCTTTGTGTACCACTGAAAAATCTCTGTTTGAATATTTACTTAAGAAGCTTTTTAGAATCATTTCCGCTTGCTCACTGCTATAATTATCTGCGTTTTCGTCGATGGTTATATCAACACGTTTGTCAAAATTTTTCGCAATGGCTGCAGCATTGCCAGACTTTAAAGCTACCGGAATAGAACTTATTACATCCTGACTATTTGCCGGAAAGCAAAAAAGTAAACAAAATATAAAGAGCAATAATGGCTTTAAAAGCTTCATAAAATTGTATTTTCGCATAGTGTATTGCACATTTTGTGCCAAAGAAAGGCTAAAAATAGTTTTTTTTTAATAAAAATTAACAAAAGTGAGTCAGCAACAGAAAGCAATGTTGATAATTATGGATGGTTGGGGCATTAACCGCAACCCTGCATCCAGTGCTATTGAAGCAGCAATTACGCCGTTTACGGATAGTTTATATCTTCATTATCCAAACACAGGCCTGCTGACACACGGTGAGTACGTTGGCTTGCCGGAAGATCAAATGGGAAATTCTGAAGTTGGACACATGAATCTGGGAGCCGGAAGAGTGGTTTATCAGGATTTAATGTTGATTAATAAAAAAGTACAATCTGGTGAGCTAGGTGAAAACGAAGTATTGCTGAGCGCATTTGAATATGCAAAAACACATCAGAAAAAAGTCCATTTCATAGGATTAGTTTCTAATGGCGGCATTCACTCACACATTAATCATTTAAAAGAATTAATTAAAAGTGCGCAAGAATATGGTGTGCAGCATAGTTTTGTGCATGCATTTACAGATGGACGAGATACTGATCCGAAAAGCGGGTTAACTTTTATAGAAGAGTTGGAAAGTTATTGTTCTTCAACACCCACTAAAATTGCATCTGTTTGCGGAAGATATTTTGCCATGGACAGAGACAAGCGTTGGGAACGAATAAAACTTGCATATGATTTATTAGTGAAAGGAACAGGTGTTCAATTTACCAGTGCTACCGATGGAATTAAAGCTTCATATGCTGCTGATATTTCAGATGAATTCATAAAACCAATTGTTATTACTGATAAAGCCGGACAACCAATTTCTGTTATTGATAAAGATGATGTTGTAATTTGCTTTAATTTCAGAACCGACAGGTGTCGGGAAATTACTACTGTACTCACTCAAAAAGACATGCTCGAAGTTGGAATGCAAACCTTGCCGTTGTATTATGTAACGATGACGATTTATGATGCCGATTTTGTAAATGTTAAAACTATTTTTGGAAAAGATAATATTCCGAATTCCTTAGGCGAAATTATTGCTAAAAACGGATTGACGCAATTGCGTATCGCAGAAACAGAAAAATATCCGCATGTTTCATTTTTCTTTTCCGGTGGAAGAGAAGAAGTATTTGATGGCGAAGAACGCATCATGATTCCATCGCCAAAAGTGGCTACGTACGATTTACAACCCGAAATGAGTGCATATGAAATCAAAGATGCAGTTATAAACTACATAGATGATAAAACACCGGACTTTATTTGTTTGAATTTTGCCAATACAGATATGGTAGGTCATACCGGTGTGTTCAGTGCTTCCGTAAAAGCAGCGGAAACCGTAGATCAATGTGTAAAAGAAGTGGTGACAAAAGCATTAGAAAAAAACTATGCGGTATTGGTAACTGCTGACCACGGAAATGCCGACTATATAGTGAATACAGACGGATCGCCAAATACGGCTCATACTAAAAATATAGTACCCTTATTCTTTGTAAGTAATTTTTATAAAGATACTTTACAGCCGGGAAAACTGGCTGATATAGCACCTACTATTTTAAAAATCATGAATCTGGAAATCCCAAAAGAAATGGATGGTACGCCATTGTTCTAACTATGAAATATCTACTCATCATAATATTGTTTTTTGTTGCTTGTAAGAAGGAACAAAAAAATGAAGATTCAACTTCATTAGAAAAAAAATATTTCGATTTGGTGAAAATTGTACAAACTGATATCGATAATAATGGTACAAAAAAATGTGGCGAAGAAAAAACGGTATCTATAAATGGAAAACCCGAATCAAAAAAGATAGATGCAGTTGACTGGAAAAAAGAAATGCAATTATTGTTGGATTGCGATATAAATAAACCAAGCTGGAAAGGTAAGTATCATGTGCAAATTTTGAACGACAGTTTAAGGTATCTATACATAGCTGTTTCCACTAAAATTCCGGTTCGTCAGTTAGCTGTAAATTATGAACAGAATACCGGTCGAATTATATCTATAGAAATAAAGAAAAAAACCGGAACAGCACTGTTTTCTAACGAGCAGCAAATTATCTATTTTCCAGAAAAGTCATTTAAAGTGAATGGAAGCCAGCAAGCTCTGTTTATGCAAGACTTTAAATCGGAAGTGGAAATTAAATATCTTTGTAAAAATTAAAATCAGTTTTTAAAAGTATGATAACAAACACAAATCCGGCAGAAGGAATGCGAGACCTTAGTCCTAAAGAGTTCGAATTGCGGAATTATGTAACCGGAATAATAACGGATAGCTATAAAAAATTCGGATTTGCGCAGATAGATACACCTTGTGTTGAACGCATAAGTTTTTTAACAAGCGGCGATGGCGGTGACAACGAAAAAATGCTGTTTAAGATTTTAAAAAGAGGTGATAAATTAAATCTTTCATCAGCAAGTAAAGAACAGGACTTAGTAGATTTAGGTTTGAGATATGATTTAACGGTTCCTCTTTGCCGCTTCTATGCAAACAACAGAACTAAACTTCCGCAACATTTTAAAGTAATTCAGGTTGGCAGTGTTTGGAGAGCAGAACGACCGCAAAAAGGACGTTTCAGGCAATTCACTCAATGCGATATAGATATCATTGGAACTGCTGGTGTTATTGCAGAAATTCAATTGATTTTAGCAACTGCAGCAGCATTACAGAATTTAAGCTTTACAAACTTTACGGTAAGAATAAACGACAGAAGAATCCTGGAATCACTTGCCGGTTTTTGTGGTTTTGAAGAAAGAAGTTATGGTAAAGTATTTATCATTTTGGATAAATTAGATAAGATTGGAATAGAAGGTGTGCAAAATGAATTACTGAAAGCTGACTATCCTTCTACTTCTGTAGAAAAGTTTATCAATATCGTTCAGAATGCGACAAGCTCCGATATTTCAGTAAAAAATATAGCTGCGTTATTACCAAATATTCCGGAGCATGTGCTGGCAGATTTGAATCAGGTGATTGAAACTATTGCCACACAAGCTCAAAACCATTATTCTATTAAGTTAGATGTGTCACTTGTCAGAGGAATGGGATATTATACAGGCCAGATTTTTGAAATTGGCATAGACGGATTTAGCAGCTCAATTGCCGGTGGCGGACGCTATGATAAGATGATTGGAAAACTATTAAATGGAAAAGAAGATATTCCTGCTTGTGGTTTTTCAATAGGATTTGAGAGAGTGCTTACAATTTTAGAAGAACAACAATTTAAGGTTCCTGTCAAATCAAATAAAATCGCACTCTTGTACGATAATGATTTAGCATCTTTTGATAGCTTACTGAAAGAGGCTCAAAAATTAAGACAAGATGGTAATATCGTTTCTTTAGAAATTCAAAATAAAAAAAATACAAAAAAGCAGTTGGATAATCTCACAGAACAGGGTTTTACCGCATTCGGAATTTATCAGCCGGAATTACCACTAAATCTAAAAGAGTTGCTTCTCAGAATTTAATTCCATTCATCAGTGTAAAAAAGCCTGCCTTTTGTTAAATTAAGCTGGTAAATCCCATTTTTTTTAAAACGGAATGAACCTTTTCAGATAATAATGGTTAAAAGCTTAATACGAAAAGATGAATATACTTTACTCAAAAAATACACCTTGGTTTAAAGCTGTGCTTTATATTGCTGGTTCTTATCACATACTTTGGGGTTTCTCTGTAATATTTTTCCCGTTTTTTTGGTTTGATTTAGCCTCTCTTGTACATCCAAATTATACTCAACTTTGGCAGTTTATTGGTTTATATGAAGTTGTTTTTGGAGTTGGCTATTTAATGGCTGCTTCCAATCCTTTACGTCACTGGCGAGTGGTGTTAATGGGTTTTGTAACCAAACTCGCAGTTACAATAGGATTCACTTACTTTTATTACCGCGGCGAAGAACCATTCGTTATATTCAACATGGTACTTTCTAATCACATTTTCTGGTTGATTCCATTTCTTATAATTTTATACAATGCATATCGCCATCAATATTTATTGGATAATGAGATGATACACTTAAACGGCTTAGAAGTTTCTGAGTTATTAGATTTCTACGAAACAAATAAAGGAGAAAGTTTGAGAGATTTATCGAACAGACAACCTGTAATGTTGGTTTTTCTTAGACATTTTGGATGCACGTTTTGTAAAGAAACTTTATGGTTTATCCAGAAATTAAGACCGGATATCGAAGCAAAAGGAACAAAAATTGTGCTGGTGCATATGCATAATGAGGCAAAAGCAAATGATGAACTAAAGAAATACAATCTTCAATATTTAGATACAGTTTCTGATCCTGAATCTATGTTGTACAAAGGGTTTCATCTGAAACGCGGCACACTTACTCAGGTTTTAGGTTTTAAAGTATGGATTCGTGGTATTTATCTTTGGATTACCAAAGGTGCATTTATCAGTAGTCCGGATGGCGTTGATACCTTTCAGATGCCTGGAATATTCTTAGTGCACAAGGGTGAAATTATCAAACAATATATACATTTGACTGCAGCAGATATTCCCCCATATCTTGAACTGGCAACCTGTGAAAATTGTTTCGCTGCCAAAGCAAGCTGACGGTTTACTCTTATTTTGTGTTAATTAGAATTTTTTATTTCACCAATCTATTTATTTTTAAGTTCTATTGGTGTAATTTTAAAACACAAAATTAAAATCATGAAAAAACTCAGTTTCTTTTTAGCAGCATTGTTACTAATGCTCATGTCTAACTTACAGGCAGCGAATGTGCAATTGACTGTAAAATTAAAAAACG